>CAZPEZ010000025.1:0-15764 GCA_964585715.1 uncultured Occallatibacter sp. | reverse complement strand
GGGAATAGGGAATAGAGATCGACGGAACAAGGGAAGGTGGCTTCTGCTTGCGGAGGCCGGAGGAGAGACGAAGGGTATGAAGGCACTGTGGGTGATTCTGGGAATTCTGGCCGTGCTGGTGTTGGCGGCGTTGATGGTGTTTGGCAGCTATGTGAGCGCGCGGAACCAGATGGTGAGTTACGACCAGAACGTGAAGGCTTCCTGGTCCGAGGTGGATGTGCAGATGCAGCGCCGCGCCGATCTGATCCCCAACCTTGTGGAGACGGTGAAGGGGTTCACGAAAGAAGAGAGCACGGTGTTCGGCGACATCGCGAATGCACGCGCGGGCTTGCTGAATGCGCAGGGGCCGGCGGCGAAGATCGCGGCGAACGGGACGCTGGATTCGGCGTTCGGACGACTGCTGGCGTTGACCGAGAACTACCCGCAACTGCGGTCGAGCGACCAGTTCATGCGGCTGCAGGACGAGCTGGCAGGCACCGAGAACCGCATCGGCGTGGCGCGCAAGCGGTATAACGATGCGCTGCAGACCTACAACACGTTCGTGCTGCAGTTTCCGAACAGCATTTGGGCAGGGATTTCGGGATTCAAGCAGAACCCCGATTACTTCACAGCGAGCCCGGCGGCGCAGCAGGTGCCGAACGTGAAGTTCTGAGGGCAGTTCACAGTTTGGAGTTAGGAGCACTCCCGCTGCACCTGATTCGAAAGGATCTGCGCACCCAGTGTCTGCCTCCACTCGGCGAAAGCAGCAAAGCAACGCCACTGGCCGCTGGCGCATATCTCGGCACGCAATCCATAATTGATCTTCATCGGAGTAAGTCATGGCAAGATGCCCGACCTGCCAACACCCGGTATCCGTGCTTCTTTATTCGCTCCGCGCATCGTTCATGTTGGGGAATATGTTCCGCTCACCTGCAGGGAAAATCTACATCTGCAGAAACTGTGGCGAAAACCTTGTAATGACGACTCCAGGCTTCGTTTTCTGCCAGGTGGCTTTTATTGTTATCGTTATTCCATGTGCGATCGGTTTTGCTTTTCTCCAGACGTGGCTTGTCAATTCCTCCCAATTGTTTCATCAGATCTCTGCAGAATTCCCCAACTTGACAGTGGTGTTTCTGTGGATCGTGCCCACTTTGATCGGGACGCTTTTTGTTTACAACGAAGTGGCTAAGCATTTTGTCGACTTTCAAAAGGCAGGATAAGGCGCCGGTTTACCTCGACCTTTTGACTCTCGCCTGTGACTATGGAATACAGCGAGCGCGCTACTCAAATCGAGCTCGTATTCTGCGATGGCACAGCCAGCAAGCAGTAGATCTCAACTAAGGAACGACGCAATCACGAATCGAAGAATCGAGTTCCGGTTGAGTCACCCTCTACTCGGAAATCACTCCTTGAGGAACATCTCAACCGCCAATGGAGTGGCCACTGAGCTCAGCGGCTGAACGCCAACACTCCAGCCTTCAGGTCTACCGACACGCGGGAGATTCCGAGAGCTGCAGGGCTCATCAGGCCGTCGAAGTCGAGTTGAGACGGCTTCGGGTTGTGGGCTATGAGAGCTCGTTTCTGGCTAAACTCCTCGGCGCCCAATGTGAGAGTGCGCAGCGAACCCTGTTTGTCTTCGGAATCCTCGGTGAGCTTCGATCCGAACGCAACACCGTGCTTCACTTCGGAACTTTCCGATGTCGCGAACAGGATCAGGGCATGGGCTCCGGTGTCGAAGAGAAGATGCACCGGCACACGATTGATCTCGGCGTCAAAGACGGCCAGGCCGCGGTCGAGTCGTAGTGGGACCGAGACCGACAGAGGCGGGACCGGTCCAAAGCGAATGACGCGGGCAGAGTAATCAATGACGAAAGCTGTTTGCCCAAGCACGTCCAGGCCCACGATCGCATCGATGCGTACGGGAAGGACCTTCTGGAAGAAGGAAAGGTCGGCAGCCACCACGTGAAGATTGGACTGTTTCAATGGACCGATCTCAAGCGATGGCAGGTTCGTCTGCTGGGCGGGCGTTCGGCCGCCCAGAACCACGATGCTGGCAGATTCTTCTCTGGGCAGATCGAGTTTGCTGGCCACGCGTGAGTCGACCACCGCGGGTGTCGTGCCTGTGTCCAGGAAGAAGTTGAGATTCTTGAGGGGGCCAATCGAACCGTGCACCACGATGAAGTAGCCCTGATAGAGATCGAACCGGGCGGTTCCGGCGATCTCGCTCATCGCTGGGGTCGATTCCCGCTCGGGTATGTCGCTTGCGTGGGCCTTGTGAGACAAGAGCACCACGCAGACAAGAATGTTGAACAATAGGGAAGGGCGACTGCGCATGGGGCCTCCTCCTTGCGCTTCAGAGGCGATCGTGCGCGACAGGGCCAGGTACCTCAATTCACCTGGCCTAAACTGAAGATCAAGTGTGAGTTCCGCGGCGGGAGACAAACTGGAGATTGCCAGGAGATGAACATCTCCTGGCAAAATAGTTGAAGAAGGCGTATGGATATGCCATCAAGGGAAGGTGGACACATCGATGCTGGAGCTTCCCCAGAACGGAAAGTCACCGTCGCAGAATGGGTTCCATACAGTTCGCTTTGGAGAATTTGAGGCAGACCTGCGTATCGGCGAGATCCGTAAGGCGGGGAGCCGCATCAAGCTGCAGGACCAGCCCTTTAGGGTTCTTCAGGTGCTGCTGGAAAACCCGGGCAATGTCGTTTCGCGCGAGGAGTTGCAGTCGCGTATCTGGCCCGACGACACGTATGGAGACTTCGATCACGCGGTCAACGTTGCGGTTGGCAAGCTGCGCACCGCGTTAGGCGATTCCGCCGACAATCCAGTGTTTATTGAGACGGTGCCGCGGCGCGGCTATCGTTTTGTGGCAACGGTTGAAAGCCCGCCGGTGTTGCCTCCCGCGGCTAAGACGCCCGTCGGAGTCGATCCAGAAGACAGGGGAGGGTCTCCGCGAGGTCACAAGCCGAGACTCTTCCTGTTGGCTGCTCTGGCGGTGATTGTGTGTGCGGCGCTGCTGGGGGCGGGTCTATGGCTGGGGCGTCGCAGCATACGAACGCAGCCGGCGGAGATTCAGCGCCTCACGATCAACCACGGGACAGTCTATTCTGCCCGGTTTGCACCAGACGGCCGGAACGTTTACTATGCCGCGGCGTGGGAGGGCATGCCGGTTGAGATCTTTGCGACCGATCTGAAGTTCCCGGGCTCGCGATCTCTGGGGCTGACGGGGACCGACCTGCTTGCGGTCTCCTCGGTTGGTCAGATGGCTGTACTGCAGCCGGCGGAGCCGGAATTCATGACTGGGATGACGGGCATCCTGGGTCAGGTGCCGGCCACGGGCGGCACACCGCGGCAGCTTACCGATTGTGTCCAATGGGCCGACTGGTCGCCCGACGGAAAGACGTTGGCCGTCGTTCGTCAGGTGACCGGTAAACAGCGGCTTGAGTTTCCCCTGGGCCACGTCCTTTATGAGACCTCCGGCCGGATCAGCCACGTGCGGGTTTCACCGAATGGCCGCATGATCGCGTTTCTCGATCACCCGACCTCCAAGGACGATGAAGGCGGTGTTTCCGTGGTCGATCTGGATGGACGAAAGACGGTTCTTTCCAGCGGATGGGAGAGCGAGGAGGGACTGGCCTGGTCCGCCAAGGGAGATGAAGTATGGTTCTCTGCCACGCACGCCGGATTGCAGCGCCAGATTTATGCCGTAGATCTGTTCGGCCATCTGCGACTCGCCTTCCGCGCCTTGGGTGGAGTGACGCTGCAGGATATCGCTCCGGACGGCAGAGTGCTGATGACGCGCGATGAACAACGGGCCAGCATCATGGGTATGGCGCGCGGAGCAACCAAAGAAAGGGACCTCTCCTGGCAGGACTGGTCGCTGCCCGTGGACATCTCGCGCGATGGCAAAGCGCTGCTGTTTGACGAGCAGGGAGAGCAGACTGGGCCAAACTATACCGTGGCCATGCGCGATCTGACAGGGTCGCCACCGGTCGCGCTGGGCGAAGGGATGGCCGGCGATTTTTCTCCCGATGGCAAGTGGGTGGCCGCAAGTGTCTCCTACACGCAGTTGGTCCTGCTGCCTACTGGACCGGGAACGATTAGGCGGATCGAACGGGACGACATTGAGCAGTACGGACACGAAATCCACTGGCTCCCGGATGGCAAACAGATCCTCTTCACCGGAAACCTGCCGGGACGTGCAGCCCGGTGTTTTGTTCAGAGTGTCGATGGCGGCAGGCCGCGCCCCATCACGCCAGAAGGAGTTACTTACTGCCGAGTTTCGCGGGATGGAAAGCTCGTTGCAGCGGGCAGCGCGGACATGAGTGGGGTGAAACTCTACACGATCGACGGCGGAACCCCGCGCCCGATTCCCGGACTGCAGGCCGGAGAATCGGTTGGATGGACCTCCGATCCGAATTTCCTCTATGTGGGCCAACACGCGAAGTCATCGATTCGAGTTTTCCGGTTGAATCTACTTACCGGTCAAAGGAAGTTGTTCAAAGAGATCGCGGTGCCCGATGGACCGGGGGTTTGCGACATGACTCATGTCCTTTTCAGCCCGGACGGCCAATCCTACGCCTACGGTTATATCCGGCTGCTTTCGGATTTATATGTGGTGTCGGGCTTGCGATAGGGAGTCGGTCGGGGCGTGCAGAAGGCAGAATCAGATGGCGCTCGGGACTTTTTTACTGCTTGTCCCCACCGAGTGGCACCTCCAGTGTCCCTGCCCTGCCCGAGTTCCAGTCGTAGACCGCCGTCACCATGTGTGCGTGCACATTCGCTGGCAGATCGATCATCAGATGCACCGGAATCCCGCTCTTCACCAGCGCCCCATACTCCGCGTCCTTCAGGTCCAGCGTCTCGTCGTCGCCTTCCCAGTTCAATGCCTTCCCGTCGCGGTCATAGGCCTTTAATCCAATCAGCAGTCGCCCGCTCCTTCCGGCTTGCGCGTTGGGCCTTAGCTCCAGGTCTCCTGCACGAATTGTGAGGTCCACGCGATAACGCGTCACCATCCCCTGCAATGCCGTGTTTGCTCCGGCGCGATTCGCTGCCGATGCTTCTTCTGTCGGACCTGCCTTCGCCGCCACACCATACAAAACGCCCGTCGCGCCCGGCAGTCCATACTCCAATAGCGCCGTCAGCGGATTCACTTTTGCCAGCGCCTCCGCCGCCGGCCTCTCCTCCGCGTTGTATCCGTGCCGATACGCCAGCTTGTACTTCCCGTGCGTTACCTTCACATCGATCCGCCGGAAGCTCCCATCCATCGTCTTCTCGGTGGGCGAGTAGCCGATCGTGTAGTAATTCGCTCCGTCGTCGATCGCCTTCTCCATCGCTCCGTTCAGGTCGTTCGTGTTATAGAACGCCTTGCCGCCCGTCGAGGCCGCCAGCTGCTCCATCTCATTCACAACCTCGGCCCTCTCGCCCGCGCCTTCGTTATAAGGCGTCATGTTGGTGTCGCCGCCGCTCGCGATGCGTCCAGTGGCTCCCGGGGCTCCCGGCGCAGACGTGTCAGCCTCCATCAGGTGCTCGGTCATCATGCCTCCGGCCCCGATCGGATAGATCGAGATCTGCGCGCTCGTAAACAGATCCGCCGTCTCCTTCGTCCGCTCCATCGTCCCGCGCAGCGCCGGATTCTTCTCGATGCTCTTCGTCTCCTCCTGCGACGGAAAAATCACCACCGGAAACGTGCTCGCAAACCACAATAGGTTCTTACGTCCCGGCACGCCCGAGAGATATTGCGCCAGATAGGTCAGCGCCTGAAATGTCATGGCCGCTCGTGCTGCTTGGTCCGTGGCTCGTGCATTGGCCTGCTCCGCCTGCAGTGTTGCAATGGCAAAGCTCGACGCCTGCATCGCCTGCAGCTCCGCGATCTCCGATGCATCGCTTGCCGCGTCGCTCCGCGTGCGTCCGTGCTTTTCCCCTTGCTCTCCCTGCTTCAGCGACGCCAGGAGCACCGAGCTGTCCGTCGTGAACCCCTGCACGAAACGTAGCTTCGCCCCCAGCGTAAAGATCGCCATACGCGTGCCCGGCTTCATCTTCTTCAGAAAATCCAGAATCTCCCGGTGCACATTGGCCTGGTCCTGCGGTGCAGTGTTCAGACTGTCCAGCAAAAGCACATTCACCGCATCGCCCGCCGCCGCCGGCGGAACATTCGTCGACGCGCCCGCGGGCAACGGCGGCATCTCCGGTGCAATGTTCGTCACCGCTTCGGTCGCCGTGTGCTCTTCAAAGAAATCCACGGTCTGCACCTGGCCGTCCTCGGTCACTTCGAAATCCTGCTTGCCCAGCCCCGTCACCGCTTCGCCATTGCCCTTCGTCACCACCACGTCCAGCACCACATCCCGCGCCGTTGTCTTGAACACCGGCGGCGCCTGTGCACTCGGTTCCGATGCCGTCGATGCCGCGGCGTTCGTCGCGGGTTCCGCCCGCGTCTCGGCCGTCGGCACAGGGGCCGAGTTCGCGCTCTCCGCCGGCACAGCAGTCGCATTCGCCTCTGTCGCAGCCGTTGTCGGGCTTGCACTCTGCGACGTCGTTGGAGCCGCGTTCTCCTCACTCATCGGCGGTGCAGGCGTGTTCGCCGGTTGTGCCGCGTTGGTCGCGGTCGTTTCAGCCGGCGCACCGGCATTCTTCGCACCCGCGGGCGGAAGATTCTCCGGGGTCCCCGCGAGAATGCGCGATGTCGAACCAAAGCGGTGATAGCCCGTGAAGCGTGTTTCGTTGATCCGCGTCACCGGCATCGCTCCCCCGATCGTCTTGCCTGGCCGGTTCATGTCCTGGGAGATCGCTACGCTGCGCGTCGGGCAGATGTAACTCGTTCCCCCAATATCTACCGGGCCATATTCAACCGAGATGGCCGCCTTCCGGATCACCTCCGTCTCTCCCAGTTCAGCCTCCAGCGTCACGCGCTCGATGACGCCGCTCGCCGGATCGAGATACAGCTCTCCGTGATATGCGGGTGTACCGTGATACGCCATCGATCTGTTATTCGTCTCGAAATAGATCCCCTCGCTCAGTTCCTTCCACGCGCAGCAAAAATCAACCTGGTAGTGCGCCGCCGCCTGCGGCACTTCGTAGTGAAAGATTCCCACGCGCCCATTCGCGCCGTCTTCCCAGCGGCTCCACGTCACTCGTCCCTTCAGAGAGTCGGTCAGGATGATCGCCAGCACGGGCCCGAATTCCCCCCACGTCGCGAGTCCCGTCGGCTCCGGAGTCTTTTTTGCTGCAACCTCCTCCGCTTCTAAAGCCTCTTTCCCGTCGCGATATGTGATCTCGCGTTGAAATGCCCCCACCGCGTGCATCGCCGTCACGGGCGCGTAGCCGCTGTGGCCCACCACAGTTGGGCTGTCATTGAAGCTCCGTGTCTCGCGGGTGGCGAGGAAGTCCGGCAGGTGCTGCAACGTTTTCACCACATAGTTCACAGCACCCGTGTACATCGCCCGTTGCGCTGTCATATCCGGCCGCGCCGCCGTGGGAATCTCGCCGGTGGGCGGAGCCAGCAGCGCCGAAGCGTCGGCCAGCAGTTCCAGCGCCTGCGCAGTCTGCGGCCCCGGCTGCGCCTCGGCGGTTATGCGCTTCAAGGTCGGCGCCGTCAGTTCTTCGGTCAGCTCAAGGTCGCTCAGCTCTTGCGCAATCGCGCCATCGCTCTTGTGCGCGGCTTCCTGCTCCGCCAGCATCTTATCGAGCGCGGCAACGTTCACCGGTCTGGCTGCCAGCGCAGACAGTGTCCATGCCATCACGGCCAGAGCCATTGCCACAGTGCGCATCCGATTGCCTCGCATAGAAAAAGAGAATGCAGGCGATGAGTCTGGATCCCCGGCTCGCCTGCTCATTCGACCCATGCCATTCTATGTGGTTACCAAAACCTCGCTTGGCTGCAGGTCTCGACCCGGCCCTGGAGCGGACGACCTTTGAATCTGGCTGCAGAAGCATCAACCGGAAGTCGAAACTGGCCACGCGCACCAACGCAAACAGAAAGGCCATCCCACGTGGGATGGCCTTTGCAATCTTTCCAGGAAAGCCGTAGCAGCTTTGCCCGTGAAGTTACTTGCCTTGTGCGTTACTTGTACGATGCGATGGCGCTGGCCTCGTCGTCGTAAATATCGAAAACGGTGTAAAGCTTGGTGAGCTGCAGGACATCCTTGACCTTCTTGGTCAGGCTCAGAAGCTTGAGCGAGGCGCCCTGGTTCTTGGAGGTGGTGTACGCGCTGACGAGTTCGCCGAGGCCGGAGCTGTCGATGTAGTTGACATCGCCCATATTGAGCAGGATCTTCTTCTGCCCCTTGCCAATCAGGTCGCGAATGGCTTCGCGCAACTGTACACTGCCTTCGCCGAGAGTAATCCGCCCGCTGAGGTCGAGCACGGTCACGCCATCCACTTCACGGGAAGCAATAGTTAGTGCCACGGAAATTCCTCCTTCTTGTCGGTGTAACGGTTATAGCACCTTTGCAAGGGCTCGTGGAGTGACAGGGTAACGCGTCGGACGATAGACGGAAAGTCGGCTGAAGGGTGAAGGTCGTGGGGGTCAGGTTGCTGCTGCAGCCGGCGGCAGGTGTTTGACCAGGGTCATTTCCGTGCCGGGGTGCAATTGTCGAAAGTGTACCTCATCCATAAAGGACCGGATGAGGAAGATGCCGCGGCCGGTCCCGCGCATGAGGTTTTCAGGCGCGAGAGGATCGGGCAGAGTTTCGGGGTCGAGGCCTTTGCCCTCGTCGCCAATCTTGATCACAATGGATTTGCCGTCGTTCTCAAAGCTCGCCGAGATCTTTTTGGCGGGGTCGTAGTCGTTTCCATGCAGGACGGCGTTTACAGCCGCCTCGCGTACCGCCATGGTCAGCCGGAATCGTTCGTCTTCGTCGACGCCGGCCTCCGTGGCGAACTGCTCGGCTGCGGCTTCGACTTCGCTCACGCTCTCCATGGTTGAGGGCAATTTGAACTTCCACCGTCCTGCTCCGGGCTTTTCCAACGATCTCGTCTCCATGTTTGCGGGAACAGGGAAGGCAGGGCCGCACCGTCCGAGCAACCTTTAAAAAGCGATTCCAGAGTAGATGTGCCCTCTGTAGTTTTCGTGCCATGTCGTCGCTCCCTGTTGGTCACGCCGACTTGAGAGAACCGGCTTCGCGGTACAGCTACTCTGGAATCGCCTTGGAGGCAGTTTCACGGCTAAAGCCGGATGTGTCAAGAGCGATGCCCGTCGAGCGTTTGGGTATCCGGGCTTCAAGTCGTCCATGCAGATGCATGGCGGACATGAACTGCAGCCGAGAGGCTACACTGGGGCACATGCACGTTCGCAGCTCAGGACGCGTAAGCTTGACGGCGCTTTTGGGCACTCCGGTGACGGATGCCCAGGGGCACCTGCGCGGGCGGCTCAAAGATATCGCCGTGGCGACGGGTGCAGATGCCGGGAAGGTCGCCGGCCTGGTGCTGAAATCGCGCGCCGGCCTGTTCATTGTGCCTGCCCAGGAAGTGATCGAGACACCAGCTGGCACCCTGGAGCTACTCTCGGCCGACGCACCAATACCGCTGAACGACCAGAGCAGCTTTCTCTTTCTGCAACAGGATTTGGTGGATCGGCAGATCATCGACATCAACGGCCGCAAGGTGGTGCGGGTTAACGATGTCGACCTGGAGTGGATGAACCAGGGCGATACGCGGCTGCTGCGCGTGGTGGAGGTCGAGGTCGGCTTGCGCGGGGCGTTTCGCCGCGTGTTTAAAGGACTGCTGCCGAGGACCACTCTGGAGTCGATCTCGCGCAAGTTCAAGTACCGCGGGATTCCCTGGCATTTCGTCGATGTCATCGAGGTGGATCCGGCGCGGCGGGTGAAGCTGCGCATCGAGCACGAACGGCTTGCCGACATGCACCCTTCGGACCTGGCGGAGATTCTGGAGGATCTGTCGCCGGCCGAGCGCGACGCGGTCTTCAATTCACTCGACGAGGAAGTGGCGGCCGAAGCGCTCGAAGAGGTCGATCCGAAGCTACAGAAGTCGCTGCTGGAGAAGCTGGACGAAGAGCGCATCGCCGACATCGTGGAAGAGATGGACCCCGGCGCGGCTGCAGACCTGCTGGCCGAGCTGCCCGAGGAACAGTCGGACGCAATTCTCGAAGAGATGGAGCCCGAGGAGCGGCAGGAGGTCTCCGAGCTTCTGGAGTTCGACGAGAAGTCGGCGGCCGGCGCCATGACCACGGACTTTGTCCCCGTGAACGTGGACGCAACGGTGGCTGCGGCGGTGCAGGCATTGCGCGGGTTCGATGGCGACCCGGAGACGGTGACAGAGATTTATCTGCTCGACGAGAAAAGAGTGCTGCGAGGATCGATTCCGCTCGTCCGCCTCGTCATGGCACAGCCGGATACGCGCCTGGCCGTGCTGGCCGAGCCGCGGGTGTTGTCGGCCTCGGCGGATATGCACCAAAACGAACTCGCCGAGATGTTCGACAAGTACAACCTGCACGCGCTGCCTGTGGTGGATTCACAGAACCGCATGGTGGGCGTGGTTCATGCCGATCACGTGATCGCGTTTCTGCGGGAGAAGCTGTAGGTTTGCGGATTCTTCCGCCTCGGTGGGATGGCGTGCGATTCGCGAAGTACGCCCTGTTCATCGCAGATATTCACTCCGCAATGTCGCTGGTCACCTGATCGTAGCGCGTCATCTCTTCTGAGGTTGGAGGTTGAATGAGTCTGGCCCATGCGGAGAGTGCCTCGCGCGCGATGGGCGGGTCTTCCGCGCCACGCCGCTGAATCCGGTCAAAGAGCACGTCGAGCGGCGCAGACAGATAGTACAAGTCGACGAATGCTCCCAAATTGCGGGCTTCGGTGCGAAATCGATCTCGCCCGGCCCGTGCCCATGTTCCCCATTCGATGATGACGGTGAGTCCAAGAGTCAGCAGCTCTTTGCCAAGCATCCATTGAAGCGCTTCGACCTTCTCGCGAAAAGCCTCATCTTTGAGGTTGATCGAGAGACTCGTCATCCAATCGTCCGCTGAGAGCCGTAAGGCAGACTGCTCTTGCTGCAGACGGAGAGCAGCGGTCGTCTTGCCCGAGCCGGGCAGCCCGCAGACGATAATGAGTCTCCCAAAAGGCTTGTTCATTCTGACCTCTCAGGCATTTGGAAGCAGTTCAGCGGGCGCAAGAAGCTGTAGGTAGTGAGTCTCACCCGACCTGAAACATCGAGCCGCCCTTTACTCTCCCGGCTTAAGGACCTTCAGCGGCGTCTCTTCCGTCGCAATATCCTCTTCCACCTTCCAGGTTCCGTCCGCCTGCTTTTTGTAGACCTCGACGTAGTTGCCTGCCTGGCCCACGCGTTTCCTGGTTTTGGGATCGGTTGTCGTGTACTTAAACCAGCCCTGGGAATACGCAATCTCTCCCGACTTGGCGATTTCCACCTTGGTCGGAGCAAAAACCAGGGAGAAGTTCGGATCGCCCAGCTCAGGTTTCATTCCGGCGATGATGGCTTGTCTGCCGGTCATCAGCGGTGTGTCGGGGAGCATCGACGCGGCATCGTCTGCATAAAACGCGGCCGCTTTCTCAGGCTCCTTCGTAGCGAAAGCCTTCACCCAGGCTGCTTCGGTATCGCGGATGGCCTTTTCATCCTGAGCATGGGTATCGGGCGGCGGAGTTGCGGGTGCAGGCGCCTGCATGCACCCTGACGGAAACAGGGCGAACAACACTCCTGCGACGAGAAACAGAGCAGTCCTGAACGGAGCGGCCAGGGGTCTGAGCATGGGCAAGTCTCCTTGTGGTTGGCTGGAGATGAGAATACAGTTCCACTCCGGAATCCATCTCCAGAGGAGCCTCTGCGATCAACCTCCAGAAGAGCCTTTGCCGGGAATCCAGCTGCCTTGTCGCGGGCTGGCCGTTTACCGCTCGTACGTATTTCCGTCGGCGACCGCATCCCTGGCCACCGCAAATTGCCGAGTTTCTTGTTGGGCGGCGGCAGAGCGGATCCTTAGGCCTTCTCCCGGTTTGCCTGAAACATCCAACGGTTGCCGTACTTATCATTGAGCGCGCCGTAGTAGCCGAAGAAAACTTCTTTCAGCGGATCGGTGACGTTGGCGCCGTCGGAGAGCTTGTCAAAGAAAGAGCCGAGTTCCGGGAATGTACCACCGCTCAGAAAGAGACAAACCGTGTTGCCCCGCGCAGGAGTCCGGTCGGGCATGAGCCAATCGGATGCGGAGATTTCGACTGAGGGGCATTTCAGGCGCGCGTTGACGATCTTTTTCTGCTGGAAGGCGGACATGTGGTCTTTGGCGGGCGAATCGCTCACCTTGGTCATGTTGAGTTCGCCACCGAAGACAGAGTGGTAGAACTCCATTGCTTCGCGGCAGGTGCCGTCGAAGAGGAGATAGGGCGTCAGGGTCGTCATGGGTGCTCCTTTGGTAGCGGGTGTTTGGGCGTGTGCGGTTGAAAAGGGAAGGACCGCGGCGGCGGCGGCGGATGCGGCGAATTGGCGGCGGTTCAGCGGACGGATTTTGGCCATAGCTGTCCTCTTCTTGTCGGGCAAGGTCTGAAAAAACGAGAGATGGTTTCGGGCCGTTCAGGCGCCGTCAGGTTTTGCGATTCTCATCCTCGAGAGCCTCGCCGAGGAGAAACTCGCCGAGACGATCGAGCTTGCGTTCCATCACGGTGCGATGATCGCGAATCCACTGCTCGAGAGCGCGAAAGCCGGCGGTCTCGATGCGGCAGGTGCGTATGCGGCCCAGCTTTTCGGTGTGGACCAGATGCACCTCCTCGAGGATCTGCAGATGCTGCATCACTGCCGTGACCGTGATGCCCAGGGGATCGGCCAGACGCGAAACCGATGTCGGGCCGGCAACCAACCGATCGAGGATCGCCCGGCGCGTGGGATCCCCGAGTGCATGGAAGAGCCGGTCAATATCGATAGGGCGATCGATGGAGTGCCTGGTCATTGTTTTCTCATTTCGGACGAGCTCTCTGCGAGTAGGCTCAAGCGGACTGGCTCGCGAGTTCCTGGCCTACGCGATCGAGGAGTGCGCGCCAGCCTGCTTCGATCATGGCGGGGCCCTGGGGCCAGTCGAAGAACGCGCCCTGGCTGGTGCAGATCAGGTCGGTGCCAGATCCGTTGGGCAGGAACTCGAAGGTGACTTGCGCGGCAAGGATCGGTTTGCCGTTGAGCGACATGACGGAAGCGGTGACGATGCGTTTTTCCGGGACGATGACCTGATAGATCGCCTGGTTAAGGATCTCCTGGCCTTCGATGGGATGGCCCGGCTTGAAGCGATAGCGATGACGCTCGTTGCCGCCGATGCGGAAGTCCATTTCGAACTCCTCGATTTCGTGGTCGCCCTCGGCGTACCAGCGGCGTTTGCGGGCGGGCTGGGCGAATGCGGCGTAGACGTTGGCGGGGGGCTGGGGATAGTTGTGTTCAAGGACTGAGGTGTTGTGGATAGTGGCGGGTTCGGTCGCGGTCATGGGGTCCTCCGGGGTGTTGCAAGATCGTGAAGCAGGATAGTGAAGCAATGACTTAAGTATTGAGCAGGGCCCGAGAATTGTCAAGTGGGGACTTCAGTATTTTTGAAGGAGGTTACGGTGACACGAGAATCCACGATCAAGCTCGGTAATTGGATCATGTTTTGGCGCGCCTAGAATCGTTAGCGCGTAGCCGGCGGCGGGGCCAGGGTGCCAGAAAACGTCACCTCCAAGACCTGAGGAACGACTAAACGCTAGAAGCACGGGCAAGGCTGGGACGCTGGAAGTGCCGGTGCGTTCGGTTGGAGTGATGGCCGCGGCGACGCCTCCAACGAAAGCCAATTGAGTCCGAGAGGGATTCTAGCGGTCCATTCCTCCCTTGTTGAGGCAGCCGACACCCGCTTCATGCATCTGAAATGACAGGCGGCCACGAGAGCTGCCCTGCGGAGGGTAATCGAGTCACAAAGGCGAAAAATGTCATTGGTATGCTGGCCGCGGACCAATCACCGCTTTCCGGTCCGCCTTTTTCAGGCTCAAGCGACGGAAACGCTGGGCATTCTCCGTTCACTACTAGTAGGGAGAGTTCATGCCGGGAGAGATCAAGGGAATCGTTCGTCCGCCGCTGAAGATGCCCGAGGAACTGCAGGGGCAGAGGAGCAAGCTGGCGGTCCGCCAGGACCCGAAGGTGCAAGTTCCGCTGGTGATCACGTTGTTCGCCTGGTATTGCTTTCTGCGTACTGCGGTTTTTCTGGTCTTCGCGGTCATTGTGGGGATTGCGGCGGAGACGCCGGTGGCCCAGTTCATTGCGACACGACTCGACCCGGTGCCGCCGCCGATTCCGGCCGAGGGCGCGTTCTACGTGCTGGCGATTCTCTACGCGATGATCGGCTGGCGCTGGATGACGCGCGACTGGCGGGCACGCTGGGGCGCGATGTTCATGTCCGGGGCGACGGCGGCAAAGATTGCGGTCAATCTATTTGCGGATCGCGCGGCGGGGAACCCGACTCCGATCTCGCCGCAGGGGCAGCAGGCCATTGTCATCGCGATCCTCTGGAACCTCCTGGTCTGCTGCTATCTGGCTTTCTACCCCGGCATGAGTGAGGCCTTCAAAGAGACCCCCTGGGAGTAATCCGGGCAATCCAGACGGTTTGCGACTGGTTTCGCCACGCCGCGGATCGTGCTTTGGCGTCGAATAGATGTCATCGGTCACAGCGCAGAACTGCTCCAATGTGAAACAATCGGCAGAATGTTCCAGCTTCCGCGCATCATTCAGGGCGGCATGGGGGTCGGTGTCTCGAACTGGCGCCTGGCGAATGCCGTTTCTCGCCTTGGCCAGCTCGGCGTGGTGTCGGGCACTGCGCTAGATGCTCTCCTGGTGCGCCGTCTCGGCGATGGCGACGAGGGCGGGCACCTGCGCCGCGGGCTGGACGCTTTTCCGTTCCCCGAGATCGCGCGCCGGATCTGGGAGGAGTACTTCGTTTCAGGTGGAAAAGAAGCAGAAGCACCGTATCGGCTGGCGCCGGTGCACCAGCGCAACGAGCCACGCAAGGTGATTGAGCTGTGCATGGTGGCCAATTTTGTTGAAGTGTTTCTTGCACGCGAAGGCCACACCAACTCTGTAGGGATCAACTTTCTTGAGAAGGTGCAGCTTCCTCATCTCGCTTCGATCTATGGGGCGATGCTGGCGGGGGTGGGGTATGTGCTCATGGGCGCGGGCATCCCGCTGCATATTCCGGGTGTGCTCGATGCATTTGCCGAGCAGCGTTCGGCCGAGTACAAGCTTGGCGTGACGGGGGCCGCGGCCGACTTCGACACAAAGATGCGCTTCGATCCTACGGAGTTTGTCGAGAGGCCTCTGCCAGCGTTGATGCGGCCAAAGTTCCTGGCCATCGTTTCGTCCAATACGCTTGCGGCCACGATGCTGCGGCGTGCCTCGGGCATCGTCGACGGACTGGTCATCGAGAGCCCAACCGCCGGAGGACACAATGCGCCGCCGCGTGGCAAGCTGCACCTGAATGGAACGGGCGAGCCGGTCTACGGCGAACGGGATCGCGTAAACCTGGCGGAGCTGCGCGCGCTGGGCGTGCCGTTTTGGATGGCAGGCGGCTACGGCAGCGCCGGCAAACTGCGCGAAGCGATCGAGGAAGGCGCGGCAGGCGTGCAGGTGGGGACAGCGTTCGCCTTGAGCGAAGAATCGGGCCTGCGCGACGATCTCAAGAGGACGCTCCTGGCGCAGGCTGTGAGCGGGCAGGGCGCAGTGTTCACCGATCCGCTGGCGTCGCCTACGGGATTTCCGTTCAAGGTTGCGCAAATCGGCGGCACGTCGTCCGAGACGGGCGTATATCAGGCGCGGCA
>CAZPEZ010000024.1:0-48599 GCA_964585715.1 uncultured Occallatibacter sp. | reverse complement strand
CCCACCGTGCCAGACGACAATCAGGCAAGTGCTTGAACCTAGGTAGAGTGGTTTCGTGAAGCGCCTTAACTGACATCTACCACTTTGAAGCGTTTTGGCCGGTTATCTCTCTGAAGTCATCAATCGAGAACAGGAGTCTTCGGATTCTTGCCCGAGTTCACCCTGTGAGTCTTTCCGACGCTCAAATTGAAGGGTTGACATAGAACACGCGAAAGACCAGTTCGACCGCATGCCTGGCATCCTCTTCGAGTCTCCCGCGTTCGGACCATTGTTTCTCAACAGTGATCGCGGGACTTCCAGGAACTGAATGAATCAGGCGGTTGCGGCGCCTTCTAAGAAGGTGCAGCTGGGGATCTTTACCGGCTTCATCGATAACACCCTTCGCATTCCCGGCGAAACCTTCTGCATCATGCAGATGCGCATCGATTGCTGCCGCGGCCAACACGACGACCGCGATCCACGCTCCCGCGCAGAATGCGCACTGCAAATCAGCTACCATCGCGCAGGCCTGTTCGCTTAACAGGTATCCGCCGTCGTCGGATGGTGCCGCTTTTTGCTCAAACCAGTCCCGACGCGATTCCCACATTTCGCTTGAGGGATGTTCGAGATGGATCATGGCGGTCACCTCTCCGGGAAAGTCTGCGGATTTTGGCACCTTAAAACAAACTGTTCTGTGTTATGTGCGGTGGGTGGAATGTGCCAATGATGACGAAAGGATTTCTTGCTTTGCGTACGTGCCATTCGTAGGTTGTGCCCAGGAACAGGTACAGGTCTTTGGTTCTGACAAAGTCGTCGAAGTATTTCTGGCGTACCTTTTGAACGGCCTGATCCTTGCCGTGGCGTTTTTCGCAGTTCCAGTACAACTGGCCAATTTCCCAATCCTCGATCATTAGCTTGCTCTCGATTCCAGCATCATCCCGGAAGCGGTACGAGAATTTGAATGGTAGCTTCGGCATGATCCTGAAATCTTCGAGGCTCTGATCCTCGAAGAGATGCCCTTGTTTCATGCTGTTCAGAATGCTAGTGATTTTTTCGTGCGGCCATTCGGGCTCGGCGGCCTCTGCGAAGAATCCCAGAATCTCGGCAGGTCTGAACACGACAAGCGAGATCTTATTGTCGTGCGCGAGACTAATTATCTCTTTCAGGTTGGTGTAGATCTTCTGGTTACCAAGAACCAACTTCCGACGCTCCTCCCATTCACGATCGGTGCCGACTTCGTGCAGGAGTTTGATCGCACTCGTGCTAAGAACGCGGTGACTCTCGGGTCGCTGATCCCCCTTATTTCGCGCGATGTCTACCTCTACCCATTGATATTTCTTGTATTGCTGCTCTTGATCGAGCAATCGGAAGGGAATGGGATAAAGACGAATCCAGGTACCATCCTCGCGAAAGCCCGCGGTGCAGGCCAGTTCCTTGTATTTTTCGGAGATGGTGGGGTAGGTTTTGACGGTGATCAGGACCTTCTCTTTCGCCATTCTCTTCACCGGAGTTCAGATGTGATGAATGTCATACTTCCAGTCCGGGAACGCTGACATTGCATTCGCAACCCGCTCTCGGTGACACATCCGGACATTTGCCTCGAAGCAGGTGACCGCGACGCGCTTGTCTTTGAGGAAGAGGTTGAATAGGTCGTGCAGCGCCTTTCCGTTTTGCTTTAGTTCATGCCTTTCGTAAGAATTGAACAGGCGGTCGTAATCATCCTGGGCATTCAACCCCTGCCTTCTCTCTGACGCGATACCAAGCTCCGGGAAATGCACATAACCGATTCCGAGTTTCCTGACGGTATCTGAGAGCGTCTTTTTGGAGAAGCCATACTTGCGGCTTAGGGGATTGCGTCGCACGTCTACGAGCGTCTTGACGTTATTTTTGATGAGGCGATTCACGTAGCCCTCAAGAGAAGATCCTTCGTAGCCGATGGTAAACAAGCAGGCGGCAGCAGCAACGGGAAGCGCAGCCGTAATCGCGCTCATTTCCTGATCATTCATGATCTTCGCGGCACGTTCGCTCTTGATTGCGTAGTAAGGGTATCGGCGATAAACGTCCTGCAGAAGCTTCGTGCCGTGCAGGTGCGAGTATTTGGCGTAGCAACGGCGAAATGCTACATCGTCGAACAAGCCTTTTGTCGAGAACCCTTCCTGTAATTGCCAGTCTTCAGTATCGGCCAAAGCGCCGATCTCGACGAGGCGGCGCTTGTCCGCGTAGGACTGGAACGAAAAGCTACCAAATCGATAAGGCACGAATTCGAAGGACGGTTCCTGCTCAAACTCCGTCGTGAACAGGAACAAGTATTTCTGGAAGTCCGTGCTGTGTAAATGCCCGCCAAAGGCGCTGAGCAGTCCAATGAGCGTTTTCTGACGGTAATTAATCATAACGTTCGGTTTGCAACACCATTTAGGTATAGCTTAGCTGCGGGAGCGACTTGAAGGAAGGACTTCGCGCGAAAGCGCACCTTACTAGCCATCCGATTAGGCGGGTGGCTCATCGACCGACGTTCGACTCGCGGTGGCTTATGACGCTGTTCAATCCTCCGCCTCTGCTCTCCGCGCCGCCGGTATCGAGTCCTCCGGGGAAACAACGAACATTACCGCACCATTGAGCACCCGAGCACTTCGTGAATCCGGAAAGGAAACCGATTCGCACTCTCGGCACTTTGCGTCGCAAGCGCAACGCCGGTGCCTACGATGATTACGGGCTCGTTTCCCAGGACGAGGCGGGTTTTGCGGGCAAACTCGCAGTCGCAAGCAGGCCGAAAACTGGATTAGGAAGCACCATCCGGACAAGATCGCTTAAGTCGAGGGGAACGCCTTTCAAAGTCTCGGGAGAGAACAGCAAGTTTTTCGCAACATAAACGTTCTGCTCTTATCATGGATACGAATCAGAGGATGGATTTCACGTGAAGGCTTCGAAGCCCCAGCTCATCCACTGCTCGATGTACTTGTCGAAATGGGTTTTGGGCGTCGAGAGCAGGACGAGATCCTTGGCGCGGGTCATCGCCACGTAAGCAAGCCGCCGGTCTTCATTATTTTCGTTGGCAACGATTGCGGTGACGACGGAATTCCAGAATTTTGCGCTGCCGATCACCAGGACGGCACCGATGCTCTCCCCCTTTACCTGGTGGATGGTGTCGTGCCGGATGTTGGGAAAGAGCTTTTGCTCCTCAAAGAGCGGGAGCAGCAATTGCTGTTGCTCAAGCCCACGCTTTTGGATCTTCTTGCCCAGGTTCTCCACTGCTGGAGCACCCAGGCTTTCGATGAGAGCTGCCAAGCGGTCCTTCATTGTGCCCACCCACAAATCTCCAGTCAGATTGACCGGGGGTAGGCCCTTCTCACTCTTCACAAATTTCCAAACCGTTTCTCTCACGCGCTCTGCCAATGCGGAGTCCGGTGCCTCATCGATCTTAGCCCACTCTTCATCACCCCAGATCAGATCCCGCAACACCTCTTCCACGCCTTGGAATGCCGTTTTGTAATCTCTCCGGCAGTCTCGGTAAAACGCGCTCTCCGCAAGCCGTTTGGTCTTGCCTTCGAGATTTGCGTAGTTCACCTGGCCGCGCACCGATTGCAGGTGATCATTGCCTCGGCAGATGATGGCGCTCTCTGGGTCCGGAATCTGCGCCAGACCGAGCAGCCTTCGGAAGGCGCCGATGCTTTCGCTGAAGTCCTCATTTCTTTCCCGAAAAATGAATGGACGTCGATGCGGGCCTCCGGCGTCCCCGCGTCCGGTAAAGGCTCGATTGGTTCCGAGGCTCCTCACGGCTGCCGCAATCGGGTCGTTACAGCGGAAAGATTTGTCCAACGGCCTTTCCGGAATCTGCCACTCCTCCTTCAGTTCCGACAGACTGTTCGCATCCGCCATGGCAAAAGAGTAGATGCACTGATCGGGATCGCCGACCAAGGTCATCGAGCTTCCTGCTTTCCTCAGCTTGCCAAGTAGCCGTAACAACCAGACGTTGGTGTCCTGCGCTTCATCGACAATAACCTCCGGGAAGCGTAAAGCCAGACGAGCGGTGATGTGTGGCTTTTCCGCCAGGATACGATTGGCCCAGTAGGCTCGCTGCGCGTGGGTATAGAACCCGAGTCTCAATAGCTCGGTCGTTGCTGCTGCCGCCTTCGTCTTATCCAGAAGCTTATTGCCGTATTCACCAGCTCGGAAGACGAGTTGATTTGACTCGATCGCCGGAACGATATCCCACGCATAAACGGGCATCTTCTTGTGGCCATTCTCGATCCAGCACTGGAGCTTCACATTTTTTCGATCGCCAGGCCGCGGACCGCGATAGAGTATGGGCCGGGTCTTGGCGCCGGTCAACAGATGGCCGAAAGGCGCCAGAATAAACCTTTCGACGAATGCATCGAAGGTACCGAGATAGTTCGGATCTTGCAGGAGCTGTCTCTGTCCAAGCCTTGCGGCAGCATCCTGGAATTCCCGGATGGCAACGTTGGTGAAGGATAACAGTGCGATCCCTCCTACTGGATGGGGCCACGAAGCCGCCCGCCAGATGAATCGCCGGCATGCCGTCCAGGTCTTTCCGCTGCCGGGAGCCGCCCGCAGAAGATACTCGAGTTCCGAGGCGAAGATGGCGGCCCGCTGCTGATACGTGGGGGGCAGCGCCTGGGACAGCAAAGCAGAGCGAAGCCCTTCAAGCTCCAACCGAGCCTCCCGATGGAATAGCTCCGAGAAACTCAAGCGCCTTTCGGATGTACTCCGGCACATCCTCTGCTTTCAGCGTCGAGCCTTCGAGGAGCAGTGACAGTTCCTGCGCAAAGCTTCCCTTCGACACGTCGGTCTCTTTGAACTGCTTCAAAAAAGCATCCGCCTTCTCATCCGTGGTAGGCGCAGAAGCAATGGCGTTTCGCAGGGCCTTGCCGGTGACGGGATGCAGGGTTTCAAAAGCATTCAGCATCAAATCCAGCATCTTGGGAGAGCGAGCGAGCTCGTGCTCGAAGGTGATGGCGCCATACTCAACGTGGAGATTCGCGATCGACGTCTCCTGGGACTTCAGTCCCTTGGCCGTAGCCGAGGCCTCCCCTCCGACAGCTTTGGCATCCCCATCGGTCAAAATCGCGACGGGGATGGCCAGCTTGCCGGGCCCGAAAAGCGGCAAAAACGCATTGAAGTTGATTCCGTCGGCATTGACCACTGTGACCGCAGACTTCTTGAGCGATCCACCTGCCAATCTGGCCAACACCGGCATCAGCAGGGCTTCGGCAATTCCCTCGACCATCAGCACCCGGCGCGCAAAGAAAAGCTCTGCGCGGGTTGCATCGAGGAAACGCTCGAGCTTTTTCTTAAGCGTTCGTGCATCCTTCTCGTCATGGGCGAGCTTCAGCGCAGAGATCGAAATCGATGAAATCTTGGACTTGGTTTCGTGAACAGCCACAATGGAATCCACGGGCGCCTGACTGGCCAGAATCGGAGAGTGACTGCTGGTGATGATCTGGACTGGATCGTCTGCGGATTCGGTCTCCTGCTTGAGATGCGAGAGCAGGAGGAGCTGCAACTGGGGATGAAGGTGCGCTTCAGGTTCCTCGATCAGGATGCACCGGAAAGCAAACTGCGGGCTTTTGCGAAGCGTCCCGAGGGTCGCGGCGGTGAAGATCAGATTGTTGTAGCCGAGGCCATTCAGAGTGAACGGCAGGCCTGCAATCAAAGGTTGCAAACCGGCGATGATGCGCTGGAAGTTCGGATCCGCAAAAACGAGATCGGTTTGCTGCGATAATTCGTTTCCGGCGATTTTCAACATCTGCTCGTTAATTTCGTAGCGTGCACCCTCGATCGGTTTGAGAACCCGGATCTCGTCGTTTGCCTTCTTGACGATCTCTTCGAACTCTCCGCGCTGCTCCTTCTGGGTCAGAGAATTTACCAGCCGGGAGATCTGCGAGGTCCGCCCCGGGCGAAGCCCCGACGCCGGGTCGCGCAGTGGCTGAAGATAGATGGTGGCGAGCCGGTCGTAGAAGTTCGAGGGTAACGATCCGCCTTCCGTTTCTCCACCCCACATCTTCACATTGGCCCTGCGGGTATCCTTGTTGAATTCGACACGTGCATTGATGCGAATCTCGAACTTTCCTTCCCCAATGTCGACCAGACACTCCTGGCAGTGGGCCTCCTCGATGTCAGTCGTCTCACAGAATACGCAGGAGATCTCGATCGGCGCGAAATCGGTGCCATCGCGGAAGTCATCTTCGGTGATCCGCAGCGCATCGAGATCGCGCCCCGGCATCAGCATCAAGCGCAGAGCATCAATAATAGTAGTCTTGCCGGTGTTGTTTTCGCCGACGATGACGCTGAGCCCTTTAGGAAAAGCAACGATCAGGTGTTCAATCTTGCGAAAATTCTTAATTTGCAGCTCTCGAATGCGCACTGGTGGCCCCGCGTGAGTAGAAACGCATCAACCGGATCTACCATTGTCCCACGTTCTAGGTTTCGGCACGTTGAAGGAACCCGCGTCACGACTGGCAAAATCGTGGTATTGCGGGCGTTGCTACGAATGCTCAAAGATTACTGTTTGTCACTTTTGCCCCCTTCCCTGCTCTGGAAACAAGTGAGGAAGCTGCTTTCGGAAACATCTGCCTGGCAAGCTGTTCTGTTGCCGTCACGCCCGTACAACTTCTAACTTGAAACTTATAACTGCCTCTGAGTCACTTCACAAAGACGGACTGGTTCCAGATTTCGATGATATTGACTAATGGCAAGCGGCTAGTGGCCAGAATCTAATTTGGAACTATCGCCTTCGACGAGCTTGGAGATCTTCATGGGATTCAACGATCATTCGTATTCCAGCAGCGAGGATTTGCCTCCCGAGGCCGGCAACTTCAATGAGCACCCTTTTGATCCTGACGACGATTGGATCAAGGGCGCACCGGAAGAACAGCAGATCGAGGCGATGCGGCGCTGGTTCCATGCGCGGTTTGAGGATCCGTCCAACCAAACCCCCTACGACGGCGGAGAGGGCGGTTTCCAGTTCGTTTGGGGAGGCCCATACGACCCCAACGACGAGATTCAAAATCGCTTCGGCTCGCTCGTCGAGTATGAGGTCATGGAGAAGCTCATCCAGGAACTCTGGCAGGAGGTCGGCGATGAGTGGGCTCCGATCGAACACGAAGGCCTGGACTACGACGAAGAACTCTCCTTCCGCGTAGTCAGCCGCGACGACCCGATTCGCTTTCTCGAGGCCCGCCTAAAGCAGATCGACGAAGTGCTGGATTTGAACGCTGATCGGCATACGTCAGAGCTTGTCCATCAGATGGTTCACAGCTCGCTGATCGCGGCGCTGGAAGCTTTCCTGGCCGACACAATGGTTTTCTGGGTGCGCACCAACAAGGGCGTACTGCGTCAATTCACCTCAAAGAACAAGGACTTTCAGGGCAGGCAGCTGACGCTCGATCAGCTCTTTGATCGACTCGACAAGCTTGAGAACGAAGTAGAGATTTACCTTCAAGAGATGCTCTGGCACCGCCTCGACAAGATCCGGCCGATGATGATGGCCGGGCTAGGAATCAACTTTCCCGATATCGGACCTCTGATGAAGGAGGTCGTGGTCCGGCACGACATTGTGCATCGTGCGGGACGCACCCGGGACGGAGATCTGGTTTCTCTCTCTCCTTCGGACGTGCGCCGGGTCCGGGACGAGGTTCGCCGCTTTGCCCAATCAATCTACGCCGAACTCGAGAAGCGTTTCACCCGATCCGCTGAGCCGGAAGACCTCTGATTTCGCGGGTTCCCATGTCGCGCACTGGGCGTCTTAGATGCGACTGGAAAGGGACCAGTGAGATACTGCATCAATGCCGACAACGTTGAAATACGAAGTTGAGTGCTCAGATTGTGCTTTCACTGGAACCTTGCGCTCTGAAGAACCGTACGTTCGGCCTCCCATGACGATCACAGGCCGAGTCATCTTGCACGGAGTGAAATGTCCCCATTGCGGTCAGGAAAAGCTTTCAGCGCCCGGCGGCCGATATGAACAGAATGCCGAGGGTGTTTACGAACGGGTTGGCGATCCGATTCAAGAGAATACGAAATAGTGACTGAAATCCATTCGGCTCGCCGGGCGGTCGAGGTCCCGCAGACTGCTTGTTTGACATACGTCAAGCTGGGAATTGAAGCCCGTCGATGCTTCCGCCATCTTCCAACATGAAAATGCGGCACATCTACGGCACACAAGGCCGCTGCCTTCAGCGGTCGGAGACGCGATGGAAGGCTGACTCAGGTTCAGCCACTGGGCCCCGACCGAGGCGGGTTTGTGGGAACGTTGACTTTGCTGAACTGCACTGGAAGTCATTTCTTCTTCGCAGACACCTTACTCTGCAATTTCTTCCTAAGTTCCTCGGATCCGATGAGTTTTACGACATTCAGTAGCTTGTGCTGCGGGGTGTCGAGGAATCCGGTAGAAAATGGCTCGAGCTCTATTCCTTTAAGCTCAGGCCTAAACCTGAAAGTGTGATAGGCATTCTCAAAATCTTCCAGATTCAGGCATGAACTTCCTCCTGCGGTAGACAAGACCTCCTCCAAGAGGTTCGCGAGGAGGCGCATGATGCCCCCCGTTGCGCAGTACAGCCGAAAGTCGAACTTCAGCTTGGTGTTGTTGAGGTCCGGGAAGCTCTGCCCAGCTGCTTCAATCTGTTCCTTGAACTGCTCGAGACAGAAGATAAATTCCGCACGGTGATCTTTCTTGTTCCAGTCGAAACGGGGTAAATGAATATGCCCGCGGACTCTGGTGACCAACTGCTTATTGCTTGCGACAACGGCTTCGAGCTCATCGGCAAGGCCAGAAAGCACCATCAAGCACGGCGTGCTATCGTGCAGCACCTTAAATATGTCGTCCACGTGGTGTTTCGTTTTGAGGGTAGTACGGTCGGTAAGATGCTGGAGCTCCTCGATTGCAAGGATCTCAGTTTTGCACTCCTTGAGCGCAGCGAGAGTCCTTCGCTTCAGGTCTGACGCTGTGTCGTTGCTCTTGATATCCGTGATCTCATATAGTCTTAGGATCTCCGCATATAGACCCTTGGGAGTGGGGTTAGGTGGCATTTGAGGAACTGCGGCTTTCAATTCAATTCCTTCGCCCGTTCGAACTGGTTCTGGCACTTCTTGATAGGTGTCAACGAGGAAAGTCTCTAGCAGGAAGGACTTTCCAGCGCCGGTATCACCGGAAAGCAGAAGTAAATGGGAGATCCCGGTACTACGAACGAGCGCTAGGTGTCGTGTGAGGGTTGTGAGGCCCTCGGCGAAGTATCGATGCGGAGCGACAATTCTTCCAACGACTAGCGCTGCAGGACAAAATGGACTCATGAGGTCTTCTTTCTCGGGAGCACAAAGCTCGGAATCTCCGAACGCACAGGTTTCGGCTGCTCGTAGAGATCGGCCGCCTGTTGATTTAATTCCATCTGCTGTTGTTCTGATGGACTATCTGTGACCGCGGCAATGTCGGCAGTTTCGCCGGCATCAACATGTCGTGCCATACTGCGCCTGCCAAACTTAGCGGTCAGATCGTATAGGAAAATCTGGCGTACTTCTTCCTTGGCCTGTTGCCAGCCTGCAACGCCCTCTTGAAGATTCTTTTGGCGTTGATACTTCTGAAATTGTTGATGCTGCCAAAGAGTTAGACCATCGGCGTAGGTAAAGGAGTTGGCCTCAACCTCGGCCTCGATGATTTCATCTTTCCAGAAGACATAGATTTTGCCGAGGTTATCCTCGTTGACGCTGATCTCAACCTCCAGCTTTGCACCGTGTTGTATGCGGAGGTAGCGGAGGGCCTCCGAAGTGTACACGAGGTTGTGCATGTTTATTGCATCGTGTCGCAGTGTGCGCTCGTAACGGCGCCCCATAACGGCCTCGAGGAATTTCGCATCGTCTGGCACTCTACGTATATCTGCGCGTATTTCCTTTTCCCAAAGCGTCATCGGCGCGATACCGAGAGTGCGGTGGGGTCTTTGATGGTATACGTCCGCCACCCACTTCCGAATCCCAAGCCGAACGGTCGAGAGGCGAATGGTTGCCAGCTTCTTAGGGTTATAGTCGCCCTTTTCAAAGATGTTGCGAAATGTTGTCCCTGGGGTTTGGTGAGAGATTTCTTCGTTAAGCGTGCGCAAGAAGCGCTCGATCTCGGCCTTGTACCAAGGACGACGTCTGGGGCAGTAGATAATCTTTCGGACGCCCACACGTCCGCAGCCTTCAATTGCCTGTTGAGAATGTTCCTCAAGCCCGTTATCCCATTTGATAGACCGGCCGATCCCGTAGGGCATCTCGTTTTCGATCTCGGGATACAGCGATGCGTAGTAGTTCTTTGGTAGGAAGGCGTCTTTAAGGCAATGTGCAATCGACAGCCCCGACGGATTAGAGAACCCGATGTAGAGCCCGAGAATGCATCGAGTTCGTGTGTCAAGGCACACAGTGATCCAGGGCCGACCTAGCGGTAGTCCCGTTTCGTCGTCAACGACGAATAGATCCAAGACTGTATGGTCCAGTTGGATCTCCTCTAAAGGTTGGGACGGCAAATCGCGCCCGATTACGAAGCGAAAATGACGAATAGCGGCATCCATTCCATAGCGCGCTGCGTGCCGATCGAAAGCAGGGATCTCATGGATTAGGCGTTGGATGAGCCGTCTCGACGGGGTTAGGAGCTTAATGCGCTCTGGAGGTTTGACGAATGGATCGGCCGCCTGCTGCTCTTTCAGAGTACGTTCGTATTCCTCGTCCAGCCGCCGTTGTTCGTCTTCAACCCAAAGCTTCGCGGCCTCCCACGTGGAGTCCACCGTGCCTCGCTCTCTGATTAGGTATCTTTCATTGATCGCCTGATCGCATAGCCCGAGGACGATTGGGCCGTACATATCGTCGCGGTCACGGCAACCACGATTCTTGTCCAAGAGGAAGGCCTCGTCCTCGCCATGGTCGTAAAAGCGGCGCGCCCAGCGATAGACGCTGATCCATCCGAACCTTTTGCGAGATCTGAGCAGCTTCCTCCAAGACCTCTCAAAGATGTGCCGCATCTCAGGGTCATCTAGTCCCTCTAGGGTCCGCACCTTCTCATTCTTGAGAGCATCCCAGGTGTCATTGATCTTCTCCTGCCATTTCCCTTCGGTGATTGGAACGCCTTGAACGGTTCGAACGAACGCAAGGCGTAGTTTGATGAGCGCGCGCTGCTGCGGGGTGAAATGACGTACGACAACGGGCGCCCATGCAGCATCGGACTTTCCGAAGTCAAAGGTCATTCTGAATTTGCAAAGAAGATCGAGCAGACGTTTCTCGGATTTCATGGACGGAGATCCGTCGCTGAGATCTTCTAGAAGCCAGTCACCATCTTCCGTCTTCTTGACAAGCCGAAACCGCCGATCATCGATTTTGATCCGAGCGTCTCGAGTGAATGTACCGAATCCCATTAACGACCTCCATTGCGCAGATAGAAGCGCGTGTTGGGCACCAAGGGTGTTGCCAGATCGAAAGAGAGAACGCCTTCAATAAAGAGGCGACACAGTATTTCGCGCCCAAATCGGCCGAATCTGCCATTGAAAGCGTCCATCCACATGACGCCGCCTTCGTTCTCGCATGTCTGGGTGATCAGTTCCCGTTCGTACAACGTGACTGGCCGACCGGAGAAGTGAATGAGTATGCTGCGATTGGAGCGCTGAGGTTCCTTCTTGTAGTCCTCAACAATACGGAGACTGTAGCGAAAGCCGAGAGCAGGGAGGCAACGGGTCATCAGCGCGGTTCGCGCGTCAACCTCCGCCGTCACGAAGCGCCTGAGCTTTATCTCAATCAGTTCTTCTAGGCCCACGTGCGGAATCGCGAGAACGTCGGGGATATGCTCCTGTTCGATTCCATTTAGAACATAGAATATGCGGCAAGGTTGATCGCGGTACGTCCTATACATGGGGTCACATTCAAGATCCTCGAGAATAACTGATTCGTGACCTTCGCCGTGAACTTGGCGGTCAACGTGGCAATCTGATTTCACGCTCCACGAAATAGTTGTAACAATGGAACGCGAACGAGTGACGATGTTTCGGATGCGGTCTTGTCCCGGCTCGGTAAACCCTATTCGCAGAATTCGATCATTTGATGTATGCATGAGTGCTCCATGAAAGAAATGAGAGACAGTTGGAGAACTGTTATCGCTGCTTCTCTTGGGCCTTGCTGGGCCGTTGGCGTTTGAGACGTGCATTGTGTGCGCGGCGCCACCGTTCAGTTGCTCGGCGCACTACCGATATCAGGCGATATCTTGGGACGCCACAGCATGCGCGTGACAAACGCTTGCTTAGGTCCTCGAGGAGACCGCCGTCGTAGAGAGAGATGGTGGTCGTCTCAATGAAGAGGTCAAGTCGTTCGCTTGCTAGACAAAGCTCCTTCGCCAAGAAGGGGTCGAGAGATCGGCTCAACAGTAATCGAACGGGGCGTTGCCAGTCCCGAAAAAGCATGAAGAGCGCGGAAAGGGCGACGGTTCGGTGCAGGCTTGGGCGCGGTGGAAGTGCGAGGATCTCATGTGTGGCGTCATCGATTACTGCAAGGATGCAAACTCGGAATCCGTTCTCGAGCGTGAGAATAGCTGAATCGAGAATCCAATCACCGGCGGGCTCTCCGGAATTCGAGCATGCGGGGACGTTCTGATCCTCCTTTCTAGACTTATCGGAAATGCTAGGCTCCGGATTCATTTCTCTCCATCATTCAATACTGCGATCTACGAAAATCCTGATCACCCATGTCGACATAGAGGGCGACCAACATCTCTTGGGTAGTTGTGGAGGTGCAGCTCCGTGACAACTGGGAGTGAGTGTCTCTTTGAAGAGATGAAATGTAAACGCAACGAAAGTGTCAGGGCAGGATGGCGCGAAAGGACAACGTCCGATATTACTGGTGGATTATGTTCGGGTACGAAGGATGTACCCAAAAGTCCTTTAATGTCTCAGTCGAGCCCTTTAATGAATGTCGAGATGCTTTCGTCGATCGAAGAAATCGCGGTTCGGAGGGATGTGGCGGCCGCCTCCGTCGCGATCTTTTCGATCATTCTCAGATCCGCGTGCCCCAAAAACTCCGCAGCGGTGCCTAGAGAAGCGCCACTCGACAGTAACCACTGTGCGCCCGTGTAGCGAAGATCATCAAAGCTTATTCCATCAATGCCGGCTGCACGGATTGTTCTGAGAAAGGTTTGCGAAACATTGCCAGTAGTCATTTGCCGTTCGCCGAATAATGGGCTCTTGGATCGAGGATTATCCGTGCGTCTTAATTTCTTCAAGACGGAAAGCGCAAAGTCACTCAGTGGTACTCTCCGTTCTCGGCTTCCTCGATTCCTGACGATTAAGCTGCGATCTTTGACATTGATGTCATCGGAACGAAGAGCGAGAATCTCGCCCCGTCGCAATCCCGAGATTGCAAGGGCAAGCATCGGTCGTAGCCAGTCTGGGGATCCATGCCATAGCATTCCGAATTCGGCTTTAGTTAAGGTCTTGACGGGTTGATTCTGCCGACGGGGACCTCTAAGAGCCAGCGCCGCGTTTGTAGATGCCCATCCCTTCTGACACGCTAGGGAGAGCAGACGCTTCGTTACGCTGATTTCAAGGCCCACTGCGCCTGCAGAAGCTTGCTTAGCGCGTTGGCGGAAATGGGCCTTCAACTGATCTGAAGTGATCTCGCACACGCAAGCCATCTCGCCCAGATCGCGCGAGAGACTCGCTATCACTGACTTGTAGCGGACGAAAGTCCCCTTCGTTGCGGTTCGGGACTGAATAGCCAAGAACTCATTGACCAGTTCCCCGAACGTCCGAACCTGCGACTGGGTCCGAGCGAGTTGTCCTGTACTCGGCACACTTGCCGTGTGGGTGACCATCGTGGGTCGAGCCATGGGTGGTTCCAATATAACGCAATGGGTGTCCTTCCGATCGACCCACCCTATCCACGCGCCTTTGCCGGTAACGCTTGTGGGTGCATTCGAGAGGCATTCAACGGTGTGGGTGGGCCGGACTGTCTAAAAACACCTGAAATATAGAGCGATATCTAGCCCAAGGCTTCTCCATCTGGACGTAGGCAGAGCGCGCAACCTGTGATCTCAAACCTCTACAACAAGGCAATTCGGAGGTGGGTATACCCATGTCTATTCCAAATTCGACCCTCTCACGTGAAGTGGGTTCTTCAGTTTCGCTAACGAGACACCCACAACCTCATCCATGGAACGAGAGCCTACGTGGGTACGTGCTACGCCTCACTGAAAGTAATGGGTACGAGAGCCCATGGAGGGTATATGTTCGCTCCGGCTTGAAGCAGTTTGAAGTGAGAGGGGCCGGGTTCGATGCTGTGAAACTTGCATCGATTTGCAACTGCAGCACACTTCAACTTCAAACTCTTGCATATTCTGACCCGGCACGGCCGCGCTCCTGCTGTCTTCTCGGCGAACCCGTCAGCCCAATGGATCTTGGCTTCAGTCACCCTCGAATCTGTCCCGTTTGCATTCGTCGGTTTGGATACATTCAGGGCTCTTGGGATTTGGAGCTTATGGTCGGCTGTCCGATTCACGGAGTACGTGCCCTGTTCTCGTGCCCGAGTTGTCATCAGCCTCTGAGCTGGAACCGCCCGGCCATGCTTATCTGCAGATGCGGCGCGACGCTCGATGCGGCCAATTTGGCTCCGCTAGATCCTTCGGCGCGAGCACTCCTCGACATCATCTATTCAAAGTCTCTGAACCTGCTTCCGTTCCCAGATCCCAATGAGCATCTCCCAATCTTCGAACTCTCTCAACTGAAACTCCGCACCATGTTAAGAGCAATTAGAGCGATTGGAAACTGTTGGGCTATGACAATGGCGCCGACGAACGATTTGGTCGATCCCGTGCAGATCATTTTGTCGGCTGCACAAGCACTCAGCGATTGGCCGGAGAACTATTTCCGGCTACTTGCGAGCCTTGGCGCTCGCGAATCTGAGGATGAATATGATGTTCGACGGCAATTCTCTCCGCTGTACAACGCACTATTGAGGGAGCGGAAGGGAACCGACTCCGGTTCATTGGCTTTCTTCAGAGCTGCATTCATGGAGTTCATTGGCAATCACCAAAATGTCCGTGCCGCCGATCCGCGGCTCATGCCCGAAATTCAACAGCAGGCACCAAAGCGGTATCAGACTCGTGCGGAGGTCGCGAGATCATTGCGAGTAGACCCGCGGACTGTCAAGCGGCTTCTCACTTCAAATGTAGAAGGAATCAAACCGGGGAAATTCGCTGCAGTAGATTCAACGGGACTGGCGCTGACCGGGGCTAAGCCGACTCGTATTCTCGCGGTCAGAACAGCTGCCGCGAAGCTAGGTGTTCCCGTTTCGGTCTTCCGGAAACTGGTGGACTCTCATGTATGTCCCATCACGCACAGGCTTCCGGGACAGTTGGGCTATGACGAACGAGATCTAAACCAGTTTTCGTGCCGATTGCTTGCGAATGCGGAACAGATTTCGCGAAAAGAGCCACGCAGTGCGTTCGTATCCTTGCGACGAGTAATGCGGCTGAATCGATATTCAACCGCAGAGAAGACCGCGATAGTCGCGGGCGTAGCGAAAGGAGTTCTAAAGATATTTGCAGTCCGGAATTCGAATCTTGAGTCTGCATGCATATCTCTTCCCTCTTTGGCAGAGTTCATTGCGTGCGAACGAGCGACTAGCGACATGGTTACGGCCTCGGACGCTTCTGCCACCCTCGGATGTTCGATGGAAACTATCAAGGGGTTGATCCGGTCTGGGCAGTTGACCCGGAAAAGGTCTGGCAATAGATGGCTAGTTTCTCGCCGCTCCGTGGATTCATTTCGTACCGGTCACGTCAAGTTATCTCTCGTGGCTACCGCATTGGAAACTAGTTCCCGCCGCCTGATGAGGCTGTGCCGAGCGATGCGACTGCCATTGACATACGTCCGATCGAGCAAGCGCAGACAGGAGATATTCATCGCCAAGAATCTCCAAGAACGGCTGTCGGCGGAATTTCAGCGAGCGCAACGTTGAGATGCCAGCGAGCGAGAGAGAACCAGACCATTAAACGTTAAGCTGCAGAACCATACTCAATTCGTCGGTAGAAACAATGAGAAATCGGTTAAGCTGCATTCCAGTCGGTATTGGCTCGGCAGCAGCTTGACCGCATTTCCGATGCCCAGTGCCCAGGATCCCATTCCCCAGGTCTTGTGTGCCAGAATCTGCTTCGACCGCCAATCTGTTGACGAGGCATCCCCCTCACCGCAGTGGCGAATCGCTATTTCCATATTTATTGCGTCTGACCGGCAAGAATGGCTACCCAACGCCGAGCAGTCTGTTGACGTTCTGTGGGATTTGGCCGCCGGCCTTGACTCCGAGTTTGGACATCCGGAAGCTCGCAGCCGCGGCGAACTCGACCAAGGCCGAGCTTACCAAGATTGCTTATAAGACCAGGACGGTCCAGACTCAAACACGACTCTTGGGCCAGAAAGTTCGCCCTCACGACTTGCGATTGACGACGCCGCAAGTCTGCGTATGTTGCGTCAAGGACCAGCAGTTCATTGAGGCACATTTCGATCTCGCGATTATGGTTGCGTGCCCGGTCCACCGAATAAAGCTTGTCTCGTCGTGTCATCGGTGCAAGGAGCCACTGACTTGGTTGAGACCGGATTTGCTGGAATGCAGATGTGGGGCGGAATTAAAGGCGACCAGCCGAGAACGAATAGATGAAGCGTCGGGGGACCTTCTCGACTTGGTTCGGCGCAAAGTGTTGGGACTCGCCATCCCAAATAGCTATCCGTCGAAGATACCGGCGAACGATTTGGGTCGAATGAAACTTTGGAACCTTCTTTATCTGATTGAGATCCTGGGAAGGCGCTCTCGATCTGGACTGCTCTCACGCAGAGAGAGCGCGACCATTCTTTTGCGTGCCTCGACGGCTTTGTCGGACTGGCCCAACAATTTCTTCTGCCTCTTAGAGGGATTCGAACAGCCTGATTGGGATAAGGCCGGTGTGCCGCTTACGAAGGGGAGTCTGAAAGGGTTCTATTTCGCTCTAATGTTCGGCCTCAAGCCAAGGAGGGAATCGCTCTTTGTGCGGCAGGCACTCTCTCAGTTCGCCTCGAGTCGCCATGGTGTGGGCAGCATAGATCCTGCCTTACGTGAGCCGGATTCGAGCGAAGGCAGTCTTTTCTTACCCAAGTCTCGTTTGGCTCAGAGACTCGGGATTGACCGGAGAATGCTTGATCGTCTCATAGATGGAAATAAGGTCGAAGTATTGCGTACCAGGAGAGGGAAACGAGAACACGTTTGGATCGAGACTAGCAATGCAGACCTAGCAAAGCTGGAGGGTAAAGTCTACGGAGCACCCGAAGCGGCTCGGCTAGTTGCTATTCCACAGTCCGTTCTGAAAGAACTCAAGAAATCGGGCCTCTACCGTGTTGCCCGCTTAACCGCTGGTTCGCGTGGCTATCACGAACGAGATATCCAAGAGTTCATTCGGACTATGAAGTCTCATGCCCAACCAGCCAAAAATCGCCAAGAGGAAATGCTTCCGTTTCGTCAGGCCGTCCGATACACGTACTTCACAGTGGCGATGAAAGTTGAATTTGTCGGGAAGATTCTGGAGGGCAAGATTCCCCTATTCGGTAAAGCGACAACGCCACTCGATCAATGTCTGGTCCCTCGCAGCTTGATTCTCTCGTTCGCACGGGAAGCAACTGCTCGGTCGATCGCAGAAGAATCGACTGAAACTGCTCGAGATGGTTTGAAGTATCCCATGACGACCGAAGAGGCGGCGCGTACACTGGGCTGCTTCGCGCAGGCGATACCACGCTTGGTAGCAGCGGGCCACCTCAAAGGACTTCGGCGCCGTAAAGCATTGTGGGTTGACCGGGCTAGCGTTTATCGGTTTAACGAGAAATATGTCAGGATGGCCTCGGTCGCGAGGGGAGTTGGCAGCCAATCGGGGGCACTAATCAATATTTGCCTCAAATACCATATTCCGATGATTGTTTGTGAGGTGCCTGGGAAATGCAAGCAGCATGTATTCATTTCTCGCAGGCATGAAACCAAATTGCGCGAACAGTATATCCAAGCACGGAAAGTTCATAAAGAATGAAAAGCAATGCACGTCCGCGGGATCTAGCGCCTGGCCCCATCTAGATCAGTAATTCTTAGTGCAATCAAACCTGCGTCCTCCTGCGCACGAGCGCCTCACCTTCGCGCTTCCTGACACTGGCTGATATATTTCCTCATTGTGCGATAACAGTTTCCACTGCGAGCGCCATTCACGAGATGTGCGATTTCGTCGGACTCATCCTGAATCACCTCGATCACCCGAGGCTGCGCTTGCGCGCTGGCTTGGGGTGCCGGCTCTCGCTGCCCATCACCGCCTCGACCATTTTGCTAACCTTCGCCCGACTCCGGAGCAGGCTGGGAATCCCCACGTAAGCTATCGTGATCCGCCAGAGCATATCGAGCAGCCGCTCACCTGCTTCGTCAGGCGGAACCATGATTGCGAACCCGTGCATGCCCGCTGCCGGTTCGGAGTTGGGAACGAACTCATCCGCATTGCCTTCGATCAGAATTGCTCTTTGGCCATGGATCTTGATTTCCGACATAGTCCCTTTCGGTGCGATGTGCGTTCAGAATAGCGATGGATAGTTGTTGTAACCTATGCGTGATGCCTCTCGAGCTGAGGCGGCAATCGTCTCAGCAATCGAACTGTAGACCTGAGTGTCCCCTGTCCCACCCTCACTCCTGTCGCCCAGCACGTGGTAGTAACAATCACAACTTCGTCGTACCCGTGTATCGATGCGGAGCATGCACTGTGCAAAAGGGGTTCAAACCCCGTTCCCCGGCTCTTCAGGTGCGTTCGCGGCGCCTCGTGATATGGTTTGTGCTCGCTGCCAACAAGATTTACCAACAACTCAGATTAATTCGGTCTTCCAGTTGAGTTCCTGAATCCGGAGATCTAATTCGCGGTACCGTTTGGAGAGCCTATCCGCCTCCGACCGCAGCTCTCCGACCGGCACTGTCATGACATACCGCACCTCGGACTTCGAGTAACGGTCCCAGCGCGAGCTTGCCGAGCCGGCCACTCCTGACAAAAAGTCGCGCCGCTTGCCGATCAGATCGCGCTCGGCGATGACATCCGATATCGTGCGCTCATTGTCAAACCGTGTCCGTGAATTTGTGCGGTTGATGGCGCTGATGAGCTCCAGCAACCGCACATAGATGCCGTGCGTCTCCGACAGCAACTCGCTGGGGTCCTCTGCTGGCTCTTCGCCCTCCTGAATGCGCGCCGAACCGGCCAGCCTGTTTTTGATCTCTTCGAGCCTCTTCTGGCAGTCGCTACGCTCCGCCAATGCTTCAGCTAGCTTCATTCTTCCTCCTTGTGGCTAGTTGCCTTGCCAAATCATCTGGTATGACCAAACCCGTAGAGCCCATTGACGGGACGGGGCTATCTACTTGCCGCCTTTTGTCATCATTCGATTCCAGTACGCTATCGTGTGAAACCACAGGAGGACTGTCATCAATTCATGAAGCACAAACAACGTGGCGCCCAGAATCGTAGTGCAAATCGCAATCGACGGTGATCCACGCCAATGCATTCCGATCGCACAACCGACCAGTAGCAGCGAAAGACTATAGATGAAAACCAGAAGCAGATTCACCGATTGCATTTCGATCTTCATCGTGATCTCCGGCGAAGTTAACGTGGTGCATGTCACGAGGGCGACGCTGATCCAGCGGCCTTCAGTAAAGCTGACTGTAATCGAATCGAACGCCAAACATCGTGACCATCAGCCTTTCAAGTTGTCGACGACCCACGTTTGTCGATGAAGTCTTCCGCGATCTTTTGCCATCGGCCAATATCATCCACGTCCGGCCCAAAGAGCGCCCCGTACGCTAGCCCCACGCTCTCACGGTGGAGCAGTTGGTCTCGGTCATGAATGGACAAGTCGCCTCGATAAGGTTCGGTTCGGATAACTGTCACCGTGTACCGGCCATCGAGGTTCGAATTCCACACCACGTCTTCTGACATGATCAATTCCTCTCGCCGACGGTGGCATCGCCGGGGTCTCCGGTTTCTGGCTCGAAAGCAACGAATGTACCGTCGGTGAACTTGGCACGGCCAACACCCGTGAACACAAGCCAGCCGTGATAGCTCAGATCGCGCCGCTCACCTGTGAATACTGGCGTCAGAGCCCCGGCCAGCCGCGCCCATCCCTCGGAATTGGGATCACTGCGGTCCTCGTAGGTGGCAACTAGCAGTTCGAGACGGCCCGACGCGGTGATCTCATAGGTATCTCCCGGAAAGACGGGCGCGAGGCTGCACGCTTGATGCGTTTCGCCTGTGTGCTCGCCAAAGAGCGGGTGATTGCAGAGAACATCGTCGGATACGCTCATGACACCCTGTTAACCTCGGAAACCGACCCAGCGCTAGCTTATGTCGGAGCAACGATCTTTGCAGATCGTTGCTCCGACTGCGGTGAACACCGCTAGTCGATCTTCCCACTGATCCTGGTGCAGCAAGCGCTACGCAAATGCTCGGAATGTGCCGCAATCAGCACATTCCGCGGCTGTGGCGACACTATTATCCGGCGCTGCTCGGCCGATAGCTTCTCGATAGCTCGGTCGGCTCCCTCGCACCGTCCTCAATGCGTCTTCAATCTTCAGTCACTTCACAGTGCCTCTGGCCACGCGGACGTTATGACCCGCGTCGGGCACAGTGCGCCTTCTTACGGAGAATTCATTGCACGTCTCAACGATTCGCGATACCGTGATCTGCCCCGTCTGCCAACTAAGTCAATTTGAACGCGGAAATGGCAAATGCCGTCGCTGCCACCATTCATTGGGGATTGCCTATATCGAACTCTTCCTTTCAAGCCCTGGCGCTTCCCGCGATTCTCAATACATGATCGCCACTCGGAAAGAATTGGGTGGACTCATTCGAAGATTGCGAACGCGATGTGGAATAACCCAGGCAGAGCTGGCCGCTCTCACTGGGATTCACCGAACTTACCTGTCGCGCGCCGAACGTGGCCAAGTCATGCCCTCAGTCGTCGCCTTGATGCAAATCGCTAGCGCCTTGGGTGTCGACAAGTTATTGCTGCGCTTGCGTAGTTCGTCCATCCAATCGAGGGGCCAATAACCCTCTGACAATCTGCGGCTGGATTTCCCCGGAATGTGCCGATGTTGGCACATTTCGATTGGACATTCATCGCTGCTTACGCATGAACCCGCGGGACGATTGATTGGATACAGTTTTCGTCACCGAAACAACGATCCTTTGGATCGTCGTTTCGCCATTGGCACGTGCCGAACGGATCGAGTATCGATGGCAAGTGAAAGCCGAATCACTGTTGCTGCGTTTTGCAAGTATTATGGGGAAGAGACCGAGACGATGATTCGCCAGATGAAAATCGAGGGCGGAACTCTCGAAGACTGCAATGCAGAGTTGAAAATACTGGCCAACTTCGTCCGACCCCAAGCGGACGAATTAACAGATGCTTGGCCAGATCTGCTGAAAGATATTGTCTACGCGCGCCCGATCCCTGTCTCTGATAATGATCTTCAGGAAGATCGCGAACTTTCTCTGTCGAAGGCGCCAGCCAGCTTGCAGGAGGGATAGCGTCCTGCTGAAGCGGCGGGCGCCAAGTTGACAAGCGACGAAGATATTGAGGCAGAGATAAGCGGCATTCGTAAGAGCCCTTAGCAATTACCCGCTTTCCTGATTAGAGTATGAACACATGGCCGCGCGTTGACGCCACTCCTCGTTGTCAGGGACCACGTATAGTGGTACTCTCAGATCAAATGAGGACGCGATTCATACACCGTTTCGATCCTGTCCTGCCATTCTCAATGGCTGAAGCGCACATGCGCTGTTGTTGATCCCTCTTTTGACGGACCTTCTTTAGCAATTGAAATCGAACGTCGCGCGGCCTGAGCTTGGCGACGTCCGCCGAGAGCGATGAACTCGCGGGAGTTTCGCATTCGTCGCCTACGACGGTGACATCTGATTCGTGATCTTTGCGGGAAATACTGTCGAGGGTCACAAGGCAAAGTCATCAAGGAAACCAATGAAGATGGGGCAAACGTGTGGAAGGCGGGCAATCTTAGCACCGATATGCACGCTTGTATTTCATATCGCCGCTATCGGAGAACCGCCAGGAAAAACGCTGCTGGTCGTTGCGCATCCTGACGATGAATACTATTTCGCTGCGACCGTATATAGGATGGCCGTGCAGTTGAGCGGGCAAGTTGATGAGCTGATTGTTACTGATGGCGAAGGGGGCTTCCGATATTCAACCCTCGCAGAGCCGTACTACAAGACACCGCTGACAATCGAGGCGATCGGTCGAAAAGAGCTTCCTGAAATCCGGAAGAAGGAAGCGCTCAATGCCGGCAAGGTTCTGGGCATAAAAAGGCATTTTTTCCTCGGCCAAAAGGATGAACGTTTTACGACCGACGAAGACTCTGGCCTGCATGGGTGGGACTCAACGCTTGTCATTCACAAGATCGCGGCACTGGTAAGGGAAAACCATTATCAGTACGTTTTCTCGATTCTTCCGCGATCCACGACGCATGGAGAGCATCAAGCCGCCACCGCACTTGCTGCGGACGCGATTCGTGCTCTGCCTGAAAACATTAGACCGGTTCTGTTAGGGTTCGATACCGATCCGGCCAACTTTCAGCCAGCGCAGAACCTTCAAGAAGGCCAGAAATGGAGCTCAGCGCATGTCTACGCTTTTGATCGAACTACCAGGTTCGGCTTTCACAATGCGCTTAGTTACCAAATCATCGTTGACTGGATGATTGCCGAGCACAAGTCTCAGGGGCTACTGCAGACCATGTGCGGAAGAGACGCAAGGGAATACGCCTGGATCGATCTGGCTAGCGGTCTGCATCCACAAACGGAGGCGCAATCACTCTTTCGCAAGCTCGATAACGGTTCAGGTCGCCAAGGAGGAGAGCAGTGAGCACAGGCTGAGAAGGCCAAGATAGCCTGCATCTTGAGAAAACGCCGGAGGGAAGCGATGGACTCAGCCTTCAGGCTCCGACGATGGTTCTCACGATGTTCCCACTCTTTGGGCGCAAGTTCTACAAGAACCCGATGGCGCGGCCAGCGATTCCAACGCTGAGCCAGGAGAGCAGCGAGAGTGCTGCGCCGACACGATGCCACCAAGGCAAACGCTCATCGCGGTGTCGAATCTGCTCAAAGTAGACGGGAAGCGAAATGATGAGCGCAATCGCGAGTGCGGCCATCTTGGCGCGGAAGGCTGGGCTGTAGTAGCACTTCAGCGCTTCTCCCGAGACCATGAGCACGCCGGACACCGCAATAGCAACAAAACTCAGGATGGCGATAGGCAGCAGTTCGCGGGCAAGCTGGCGGCTGGCAATGCGTGCCAACAGACCGAGGGCGCGAAGAGAGACGACTATCAGAGATCCTCCGAGCGCAGCCAAACCAAGAAGATGAGTCGTCTCAACAACGGCGAAGGCCCATTGGGACTGTTGCATGTAGACGCCGACTGCGGAATGGCTCAGCCATTGAAAGAGAGCAAGTAGGCTCATAGTTGCTCCTAATTGAAATAGGCTGTGGCGCGGCCCGCCGCGATGATTCCAGCCCACAGCGTGAGGGAAGCGGCGCCAGCGAGGCGCGCTGCCAGCGGCGTCTTTGCGTGCTGGTCCCATGCAGCGATGCGACGGTAGACCGTGCGATAGTAGACCAGCGGATTCAGTCCGGCGAGCACAAGCAGCAGAAGCTTGATGCGAAAGGCTGGATTAGAGTACGACTTGGCTGCTTCGGCGGCAAACAGCATCAGTCCGCTTACGGTGAGGATGCCGAAGCCGGTCCACACCACGGGCAACACTTGTCGCGCGACCGTGGTGACGCGCTCGCCGCGCAGGATAATGCCCAGCAGGCGCAAGTCCAAAATCGCGATGGAGCCGGCGAGCAGCGCAATCGCGAGAACATGGATCGTTTCAACGATGGGAAAAACCCAGAGCGACTCGCGCAACGCCGTGGCTGGGGCGGTGTCATTAAGCCACTGGCAGAAGTGATGAATCAGTTCGGACAAGAAGACCTCTTACTCTTCAGCACTCCCGCTAAAGACGGAGAGTGACGGTGCACTCGGGCAGCAGAGCCGGACACGCGGTAAAAGCGCATCCGGCTTGCGCCGAGCGGCCCTTAGTTGCCTCCGTTGGTGGATGATGGGGCCGATGCCTGAAGTGTCCCGGGCTTTTCTGCGAGCAGGCTGTCGATTTCGGCAGTGAACTCTGCTTGCAATTCCGTGTTGAACTGGCCGCTGGCCGGCGCGGCGAAGCCGGAGTGGATTTTGCGCACGCGGCCGTCTTTGCCGACGAACAGCGTTGCCGGCCAGGTGTTGAGGTTCACGGCCTGCGGCACCTTCTCCCACATCTCGGCTGGCGCTCCGGCAATCACATAGGTATAAGGCACATTGTATTTCTTGATAAATGCCTTAGCGCGATGCAGGTCCTGTTGCTGTTCGGGCTCTTCGAAGTCAAGCGCGACGATCTCGAGACCCTTGCTGTGGTACTTGGCGTAGAGCTGTACGAGGTACTGCGCCTCATCGTGGCAGTTCGGGCACCAGGTGCCCGTCACGATGGCGAGATAGGCCTTGCCCTTGAACTTCGGATCGTCACTGGAGACCAGCTTCCCGTTGACGTCGGGGAAGCGCCAGCTGAAGGTTTCGTTAGGATCGCGGACCGTGGTGTGCGTGACAAAGTTGGCAGGCTCCGGCAGTCCCTTGGCACGCGCTGTCTCCGGCCGCCATGCGATGAGGGGATCTGTAGGAGTATAAGAGCCACGGAGCTGGATGCGCAGCGAACCGTCGGTTTGCGGCGTCACTTCGGCGACGAGCGGACGTGAGCCATCAAAGTGGCTCAGCTCGAACTTGCCATCGCGATAGCGTCCGACCAGCGCACCGGTGTCGCCATCCACACGGAGGATCGATGCGGAGACATCGGCGCTTTGCTGTTCAACTACGAAGCGCCAGGCCTTCTCGCCTTTGGGGCTCTCGTGCTCGATCTCCCATGTTCCGGCGATCGAGGGGACATCGGACGGAGCGGCCTCAGCCACATCGACGTGACGCGCGGCACTAAGCGGATAGCTTGAAATGTACTTTTCTGCCTCGAAGCGGCCGTCGACCTCGCCTTTGAGTTGGCCATCCTGGACCGTGGCCACGATGCGGGTGAGGTAGTGGTCAAAGTTGAGCGTGAGCTTTCCGTTGTCCAGCGTCGCACTGGTCGTGGTCTGCTTCAGGTCGCCGTTGTACAGCGTGCCCACGAGCGACGACCCTTCGCCGCTGATGTCGAGGCGGAAGGGAATCGTGGTCTGATTGAGGGTGAAGGTTGCGTCCCAGCGGCCCTGCGGCGCATTGGAAGGTTGCTGCGCTAAGAGCGAGGCCGCGCTGACTGCGACGGTTAGCAATGCGAACTGCAACTTGGGGAAGTGTGTCATAGTTCCTCCGGTAAAGTCGAGATTCAATTCGTTGCGAGCGCGGACTGCTTTCGTCCGAGTTCAAGTTGCGCGTGGAGTTGCTGCGAGTGGGACTGATGCCACTCGGCGGGCAAATCAGGTTTGGTGTCGAGAAGGATTTCGAGAATCGCGCGGCGAGCGGATGCACTCAAGTGCGCGAAGTCCGGGCTGGTGTCTGCACCCGTAAGCACTTGGTGGAGGCGGTGGTAGAGATACCCTTTGGCTGGCGCGGGTAGTGCGTCCCAATCTTCGGAGTAGATGAGATAACTGCACGGATAACGGAAGATGCGGGTTTTGAGGTCGAACTGCCGCAACGATCGACCACGGCGATCGAATGGCCCCAACGCGGCAAAATCCTGGGCAAATGTCGATGTTCCCTTCACTGGATCGGTGAGCGGCGCCTCGTTGGTGAATAGCAGATAGCGCAGCGTATCTTCTGCAGTTTTGTGAAAGTCCGGGGAATCTGGGGGGCTAGCACTCCCGCCGGCAGTGGTTTGCTTGGCGCGATATTGTGCAATGCGTGTCTGGTAGTTCGTCAATGTGATCAGGTTGTGCATTTGCGTCTGGTGGCCGAGGACCAAATGGGCGACGATGTCGCTCTGGCTCGTGAGGTACGGTGAAGCATTGAAGCGCCCTTCGAGGCTTGTCACGTTGGCGCCTGCCTCCACGTTGAGTGTTTCGGGCTGGTCTTGATCCGTGACGAGAACGTTGCCCATATGACGCTGGCTTCCATGCGTGCCTGTCACGTACCAGCCGCCCCAGCGCTCGCGCAACGGGGTGTCCTGGCCTGTAACTTCTGCCGCAGTGTAAGGCGACTGCATGCCGGTTGGCGTGGTGTAGACCGACCGCAGCAGCACGCCGGGCACTCCACGCGTGGCCGTGGCGATGTGGCATTGCGTGCAGTCGAGCTCGGCGCGCTGAAAGACTGGATGCTCCTGCTTGTTCACGTCGAGCAAGTAGAAAATGGCTCCCTTCATCGAATCGAAGGAGACGAGTTCGAGTACGCGCCCATTGTTGACAAAGCCAACGTACACGTCGTCGTTGAAGTAGAGAGCGCGCGGAGTTGAGGGCGAGATCTTCTTGTACTGGAAACTGGTCTTCGAGAAAACGAGTGTCTGCGAACTGACCGGCACATGCAGTTGGCGAAGGACAGACTGTAGATATCCGCCCTTCTCCGTCCACTCAAGATGGGCTAGGCCAGCGTCAATCCTGCGCTGCAGGCGCGCGACCGGATCGTCCACGTCATCGGACTGGTAGCGAATGGGAGCGTCGCTGAAGGGCAGATAGCCCTGGTTGTGCACTGCGATCTGGCTGCGCAGCAAGAGGGCGAAGGGCATGGTCGCGGCAACACCGATCAGGGCGAATGCCAGCGCCCGCTTGCCTTGATGCCAGTGCGGGGTCTTTCCTCGACTTGGAACGTTGGACAGATGCATGGGAACGCGACTCAGTCGGGGATCGACGTCACAGCCGGATGATTCTTGTCCGGCGGCGGAGGCAATGGGACGACTTTGTCGTAGCCGCGCTGGCCGTCAGGACCGATTGGCCCGGGGCCGGGCTGGAGGTGCGGCGCGTCGACGTTGTCTTCGGAGCAGGAGTACTCGCGCACGATCTGTCCAGGCCGGCCGATCAGCCACGTGCGCTGATAGTGCACCGGCTCGGTGTAGAACTTGGGATCGAGGATCGTGAGCTCGAGATGCAGATGTCCCGCGTCGGGGCGCGTCCAGCGCTCGATGGTGTGCAGCTGATCGCTGTGCGGGTTGGCGTTCTCATCAGCCCAGGTGCGCGCTTCCTTGAACGCAATCGAGTCGATCACGAAGGTGTCGCCTTCCCAACTGCCGACCTCGTCACCGAAGAACGAAGGATCCGGATCGGGATCGTGGCCGCGGCCGTCGAAGGGAACCAGACGATAGGTCGTGTACCAGTAGAGAAACACTGCCTGCTTGCTTCCCTGCAGGAGCTGAAAAGGCAGCGCGCTCGCGTCATGGCGGGGAATGCCACCTACGACGCAGAGACTCTCAGGATCGATCGTGTGCTCGACGTTGTATTTGAGTGCAGCGGCGCCGGCCGCTGTAAAAGGTAGCTTGAAGCCGGGCAGGTCCTTGCCGATGTTGCCGACAGGTTTGTCCTTGCGCGAGGGAAGCCAGTAGCCGGAAAGGTCCGGATGGCCATCGATACGCGGAGCAGGACCAGTTGGCACCTCGGCTTCGTTGCGCGAAAACTCGGAGACCGCTTGCTCGCTATCGGATTTGAGGCCGTTCGCTTTAGGCGCAGGAGCCGTGCTCTGTGGCGCTGCATCCAACTGCAACACGCTATGGAGGTAAGCTGGTCCTTCCCCGATTGCAATCGCGGGAACGACCATGAGCACAGAGAACACAATTCGGGAACGCACGTTCAATGCGGACACTCCTTGGGGAATAACGCGGACTGACGGGACGGGAGAGATATGCGCACATGCGCGCGGGCTCTGAACCGAGCGTCAGATCCGCGGATAACTGGTAGGGAAGATCAGAGTAGCTTTGGGGGATATGTCACCCGGCGCAACAACGCACTCCGCGGCTCACAGGATGGAGCGGCGACAACAAGCAGTGCGTGAAGCGAGCGACATAGGGTTACCCTAGCCGAGGTTCGCTTATGTGTCAACCATGGTGTTGACATGCGGCGAAACCTCGGGTACGTTCGTGTCATGTCTCGCATGTCCAGCACGCGCTGTTGTCCGGCCTCGCTCTTGGCGATGGGAACGGTGCCGCGTGCGAATCGTGCGATGTAGAGTCGACTGACTCTCTTGCGTTTTCGCCAAGGCCCGCTCCCTGTGAGCGGGCTTTCTGCTTTGGCTCGCACGCTGGATCAGGTGAGACGTTCAATCTTCAGGAGAACAACTATGAGATCCCGATGGAGCGCCTTGGCGCTTTTTGTCGCAACCGCCTTTACGCTACCTGCATTTGCGCATCACTCGTTTTCCGCCGAATTCGACGGCACCAAGCCAGTGCGGCTGGTTGGTAGGATCACGCGCGTGGAATGGACCAATCCGCATAGCTACCTCTACTTGGACGTGGTGGAGAAAGAGGGCAAAGTGGTCAACTGGGGTGCAGAGGGCGCTGGGCCGGGAGCCCTAACCCGGCGCGGCTGGAAGAAGACCGACCTGAAGATTGGCGACACAGTGGTAATCGACGGCTATCGCGCGAAAGATGGCTCAAATCTCGTCGATTGCCGACGGATCACACTGCCGGACGGCCGCAGCATCTACGGCGGCACGCCGGGTGATGGCGGGCCTGGCGACAACGGTACGAACGAAGGCGCACCAGGGGCCCACTGACCCGAACTGATCACACGCCAGTACGCCTTGACATTGGACCCGCAGGAGGGGCGTCGGATCCTTCCTGTGTCGACCATCGGCAGACTGGCAGGACCTATATGACTGAAATGCATTTCTATTCGATAATGAGAGCCGTCAACCCAAGCGCCATCCGTTTAGGTTGGGTATCCCCAAGCACGGGCATCACCTATTGCGGGATTTGCCTGCGCGGTGTGGTCATTCCGCAGATAGGAGCCGAGTGCAAGATCTGCGGCGCGCACGTCGCGCAGTTGCTGGACATCCGAGCGAGGGGAGATGACTTGCGACGCACCTGGAAGGAGGCCATCTCAGTGCCGATTGAGTTCCCGGTTACAGGCGCTCGAGCGACGGCAGAACAGATTTTCTAGATTGACGTTTCCGATGATTGCTGATAGAAAGCGAGCATGCACCCTGTGAAACACATCGCAGCTTGTTGTACGCTCCCACAGCGCAATGCTGGCGGATTTGAGCGGGTGTTTCTTTTCTACACGGTGTAAGCCCCGGTTCAGTTTTCCCCTTCATCGTCCCTTACTAAGGACGCCGGCGTTGCTGCAACAATGCGGCATGCGGTAGTCCTGTCTAATTCATGCCGCTCCCATCACAATTCAACTTTCCTCCTTGCAGGGACAACCGCAAGGAGCTTTCTCGGGAGGCGATATCATGCGAAAAGCGCGACTGCATTTCTTGCGATTTCTCTTGCTCGGAGTATTTCTCACCATTACAAACTGGGCGATGGCCCAGACGTTTCGTGGCGGAATCAACGGTAGCGTGACGGATCAGTCAGGAGCGGTCGTGGCGGGCGCACAGGTGGAAGCCGTGGACACGGCCACCGAGGTCTCGCACAAGACCGTGACCTCGAGTGCGGGCGAATATAGCCTTCAGGATCTACCGCTGGGGACGTACAAGGTTTCCGTCAATGCGACCGGTTTCAAGACCGCAGTTGTTTCGAGTGTCCCCGTGCAGGCAGGCGCGATCTACACGCTGCCGATCAAAGTGTCGGTTCAGGCCGCAGGCGAGACGGTTGAGGTGTCGGCCTCAGAGTTGACGCTCGATACGACGTCGACGACACAGGTGGCCGAAGTAGGCGGCCAGGAGTTGCAGGACACACCACTGAACGGCCGCGATTTTACACAGCTGATCATTCTCACTCCAGGGTTCGCGAACTCGGGCGCCGGCGGCTATGGCTCGCTGAACGGAACGCGCGCCAATCAGATCAACTGGCAGATCGACGGCATTGACAACAACGACCTTTGGCACAATATTCCTGCCGTGAACCAGGGCGGCGTTTCCGGTATTGCGGGTATTATTCTGCCCATCGATGCGGTCGAGCAGTTCTCGGCGCAGACTCAGGCCTCGGCTGAGTCGGGCCGTAATCCGGGTGGAAGCGTAAATCTTTCGCTCAAGTCGGGCAGCAATGGACTGCACGGTTCGGCCTACTATTACAATCGCAACGAGTTTTTCGGGGCGACCAATCCGTTCACCGCACCTGACAAGCAGGAAGTTCGTAATTACAACTATGGCTTCTCGGCCGGCGGTCCGTTCGTTCGCGACCGACTCTTCTGGTTCACGACCTACGAGCATCAGCGGTTTACGATTGGTGTGCCGCAGACCGCCACCGAACCGAACGTGCCGTACCAGACAGCTGCGCTCAAGGCACTCTCCAGTTTCGGAGTTACGCCGAACACTGCAACCCAGAACGTGCTGAAGGCTTTGTGGCCGTCCGATGCGATCGGCGGCGGGACTGGTGCTCCGCAGACTAACAACTACGTCAGCACGACGCCCGAGTTCGGTTACAGCTACAACGGTTTGGCCAAGATCGACTACACCATCAACGACAAGAACAGCCTGACCGCGCACTGGTTCGTGGGCCAGGGCAACCAAGTGGCTCCGGTTGGCTCCACGCTTCCCTGGTACTACGAAGTTGCTCCCATTCACGTGCAGAACTACGCGGTCGTATACAACCATGTATTCGCGCCAAACATCACCAACCAGGTGCTGACCGGCGTGAACTATTTCAATCAGGTCTTTAACGACGCAAATACTGCTTTCGACATGGCATCACTGGGGCTGGTCACCGGTTCCAATCTTCCCGGCGCCGCAAACGTTCAAATTACGGGCTTCGATCCCACCGGCGAGACGCCTCCCGAGGGCCGCAACGACATCACCGGCCATCTCACCGACGACTTGTCCTGGGTGATTGGCAAGCACCAGATCAAACTGGGCGGCGAGTTCCGCCAGGCGCAATTGGACGAGTTCTATCATCGCCATGCATTGGGTACTTTCAAGTTCGATGGTTCGCAGGGACCTGATCAAGCGAATCCCAACGACAGTTGGGATGCAGGCGATCCCCGCGTCGATGCGCTCGCTGACTTCCTTTCGGGCCGGATTTCCAATGCTTCGATTGCCCTCGGCGATCCAGATCGCCAGGTCTTCGTCAACACCTGGGATCTCTTTTCCGAGGACGCATGGCAGGCCACGCCAAAGTTCAATGTCAACGTTGGTCTTCGCTGGGACTACGAAGGTCCCCTGCATAACGGTTACAAGAACTTGTCGGTCTTCAGGCCGGACCTTGGTGGGACCGGTATTGCGATCCAAGGCGAGCAGATCTCCAATCTGTACGCTCCGGTCTATACCAACTTCAGCCCACGAGTCGGCTTCTCCTATCAAGTCAGACCGAGCACTGTTGTGCGCGCGGGCGCGGGCCTCTACTTCGATACGCCCAACCTCAACCCGTTTCTTGACAATCGTCCTGGCAACGGCGCTCCCAACGGCGTAGAGGGTAATCCTACGGGCCCCGGATCGGTACACACAACGACTGTGTCGGGCGTTACGATCCAGGACGGCGTAGACGTCTTCAACTCCGGGACCACAGCCTCTCAGAACAGCCTCTTCTCGGTGGCGCCGAACTTTGTGCCCTCGCACAACATGAATTTCAACCTCCAACTGGAACAGAGCGTCGGTCAGAAAGTTGTGGCGCAACTGGGCTACGTTGGAAGCGAAGGCAGGCACCTGCTTTCGATCCTCGACATCAACCAGGCAGCGCTTTCGGCGACGGGTAACGGCGCGCGTCCCTACGACTCGGTCTTCACCGACGGTGCAGGGAATCCGCTTTATAGCTTCATCAACCAGATCGAGAGTATCGGCACCTCAAACTACAACTCGCTCCAGGCCACTCTCCGCGTCTCCAGTATCCACGGACTCTCAGGGCAGGCTGCCTACACGTGGTCTCACAGCAACGACGAAGTGACGGCTTATCGCGGTGCGCTCCCGCAGGACAGCACGAACTTCAGGGGTGACTACGGTCCGAGCGATTTCGATGTGCGCAATATCTTTACTGGACTTCTGACGTGGGACGTACCGGGTGCACACGTCCTGCCGGCTCTGACCAAGGGCTGGCAGGTCAACAGCCTGCTGACCTTTCACGGCGGAGCGCCGTTCTCTGTGTACAGCTCGTCTGATACCTCAGGTACGAATGACGGCAACCAGCGTGCCAACCTGGTGCCGGGCGTAAATCCGTACGCAGGCTTCCGCAAGGGGGGTGTGAATGCGAACTGGCTGAACCCGGCGGCGTTTGTCGATGCGCCTGCCGGCACGTGGGGCACAACGCACCGGAATGAGTTCGTCGGGCCTGGATACGGAGATGTCGACCTTTCGGTCTTCAAAAACACCAAGGTAGGCGAGCGCGTTACGGCGCAGTTCCGTGTGGAAATGTTCAACTTGTTCAACAGGACGAACTATGCGCCGCCACTCGTAGGGAACTACAACCCCTCGTACACTTATGACAACGCACTCCAACTCTTCACTACGATCGGCAACTTCAACGGGGCCCCTGGTATCGGCGCCGGCGAACCTTACAACACGCAGTTCGCGCTCAAGTTGATTTTTTGAGCACGCTGTGGGTGAACGAGACGGTAAGGGCTATTGGCTAACACTTCGGCGTTTCGGCCCATCGGAGAGGCATTCCGGCCAATCCATGGGCCGATGGGCCTTGGGACAACCGCAAGACTCCGTGCGTGCGACTCAGATGCTCGTCCGTCGGGGCGACCTGAAAGAGACCAACATCTGCGGCCCAAGGGCGGGGTTAGCCCAATTTGGCGAAGTTCTGAGTTGGCGCCGAGCTTGATACGCAGAGCGTGACCGGACCCACCGCCAAAGGGGCGAAGAGAAATGGGCAATCAGTTCCGATATCTGAGAAGGCCCGGTCCGGTCCCAGAAGCAGGCTCGTCTGAACGCATATATTGATGACCCCGGGCGCGGCGCCGAAGAGATTGTCAAAGCAGGAAACCTTGCCGGCTGCATCTAAACTCGAAGTGAGCGGGGAAAGCGCGCAAGTTCCTCTGGAGTCGCACTATTCGGTACAGAGCAACCAGGTGCAGCGATGTATTTGGCTCCGGCCTCCTCTCTTGCTTCCGTCCACTGCTTCCGCGTTTCAGCTTCTGTCAGTTTCTCGTAGTCGATCTCGTCGACTCCTCCGGCGATCGCTTGTGAATATCGTTTGCGGACTTCGGATATTGGGATTCCGCTTGTCCTGACGGAGTATTGCACCACAGGCGCATTGAAATCCAGGAACTGATCCAGGAACGGCCTCTCAAGATAATGTAGATGAAGAATGGTTAACTTCGTGTCGGCGAGTGCATCGAAGACGCGTTTGTCATAGGGGCGGGTGTATCGCTCATAATCCGTAACGGTGCCGAACTTGCTTTCCGCGTTGAAAATGCTGACAAGTGCGCCTGAGGCGCCAATATCCTTGACTTGCCGAATATGGTTAATGGTCGACTGCGTGATCGCCTCTAACGCGCCGTGCCAGGCATCAGGATTCGCCTGCTGAAAATCGCGAAGGCTTTTGATCTGTTTGTCCTGAACCTCTTCCGATTTCCCCAAGCTTGCAAACTGCGGCTGCGATTGAAACAGGATCATAGCGGTCATGTAGGGACCGTAGATCGTGTCGATGAAGTAAGCGTCGCCATTGAGTCCGTCGCGGACGAGCTTAAGTGTCACCAACTGTTCCGGAAACGGCGAATCCAGCGTCTTCAATTCATGCCACTGGCCGGTCGTCGACTGAGGATAGTCGAAATCGTTCATCACCTTGACGATGTCGGTTTTGTAAGTGCGATGAAACTCAAGATGATCTTGTGCCTCCAGCTGAGCAGTCGGTCTCTTGTAGTGGTGATAGAACGTAAACGGAGGACGGTCGAGATCTTCTCCGCGCAAGGCGCGATCGACTCGTTCCTTATGGCTCAGGGCAGATGCCCCTGCCTTCTTGCCAAAGATAGGTCTCGCAAGCGCGAGACCGGCAGAGGCTGCAGCGGCAGATAGAAAGTTACGTCGATTCATGATTCGGGACTCCAGAAGACTTGCAATGCGCCCCTGAGGAGTGCTCCTCCGGGCGCGGGTTAAGAGGTTCATGTACGCTGGTCGGGCAACACGCGGTCTGGCAAAATGATAGACTCGTGCCCGCCCCACTTAATATTCATGCTTCGATCTGGATTCCCCTTTTGACAGCAAATCGCCCGACTTGCCGAAAACTGAAATAGTCCGTGTCTGAGTCTCCTCGTAGACTGTCGGCACGGTAAACTGAATGTCGATGTGTTAACTCGATGCACCCGCTCGAGTAGCCTCTTCCACCTCAATCAGTTTGCCGGATTTCACGTCATAGATGTACCCGTAAATCGGAATCGAACGCGGCACCAAGGGGTGATTCCTGACGCGCACGACGTCGTCGACTACTGCCTGTTTCTCGTCTGAAATCGTGAGCCAGTCGATGAATTCACCTGCCGGCGACCCTGGCCCCTTGCCAACATCTCGAAAACCGGTGGGTGTAAGCTCTGCCGTTTCCAGACTGTTCTTGAGCAGCCCGCGCATTATTTCGTTGGTAAAAAACTCCATTCCGCAATCGGTGTGATGGATGATGAAGAACTCACGCGTGCCGAGAAGCTTGTAGCTGATGACCAGCGACCGGATTGCATCGTCGCTCGCACGCCCGCCGGCATTGCGGATGACGTGCGCGTCACCCTCTATCAGGCCCGCATATTTCGCCGGATCGAGCCTGGCATCCATGCAAGTGAGCACGGCAAAGCGGCGGGCTGGCGGAAGCGCGAGATTCGCTTTCTCGCCAAACGATTCGCTGTACTTCTGGTTAGCACTCAAGACCTCACGAAGAACGCTGCTCATCGAATACTCCTTTCCGGCTGGCTTAAGTCGGTTGCATCGACCTGAGTCGATCACTCTGCTGCGTCAGGATCGACCAAGTGGATGGGGAGATCCCAGTGGTTGGCGGTCAGCTCCCAACGGCGGCTTTCTTCTTGTTTAAAGGCAACTTGATCGGGAAAGAGCTGTTTGGCGATCTCGTCTTCGGACTGCCCTGGAGGCGCTTCATATGAGGTGCGAACGATGATGACACGATAGTCCCAACGCGACTCTTCGCTCGCGTGTAGCCCGGGAGCCCAAACCGTGTACTGCTTCACAAATCCGAGCTGTTTTTGACGTTCGAGAATAGCCAACTGGTACTTCTTGAAGATGCGGAACCACTCATCCTCATGCCCATATTGCACGCGGTAAACCCACTCTTCAATGAATTCCTTCTTTGCCACATTCAGAGCCGCCGCACCCGGTCCGGCCGGGGCCTGCCGCGCCCGTGCGAAGACTGTCAACGCAAAGAGAACAGCAACGGTGAGAATAGAAGCGAGAACCACATTACCCGGGATGTACCAGGCATGAGAGGAGTTGAGCTTCATCGAACAATCTCCTTGGGGATAAAGGCAGCGCCCCCTGAACCGCGGGGATCAGAGCATTCAATGCATCCCTGGCTAACGCCGGAGTTACGCGGCCTGATCAGGATGCAGTTCTGGCAGAATCGCTGGATTGAACGAGAGGTATTTCGAAATGCTCTTCACCTCGAGGGAACTGTGTTGTCGATCACCCAGCTATGCGCGGGAGCGACAACAACGGCAAAGAGCAGAAGAAACCATGGGGCGAGGGTACCGGAATTTGGGCAGCGAGTCAAACCGCCTTGTCCGATATTCATACTTCCTGACTGAGTTAGACAACTCTGTACTATGAAATCTTCATCCAGTCGCGGTCCTGTAGCATCCATGCCTTAAGCGATTGGATCTCGAAGCGTTGCACCCTATCGTTCTCTTGAGGTTACGGCTATGTCGTTTACTTCCTTTTTCGAGCAGTTCTCCTCTGCACTCCCCTACGAGAGCTATCTTGCAACGGGCACCGAAGAACAGCAGCGCCGGTGGACACAGGTATACGAGATTGCGCACCTGGACGCTGCACAGCGAGAGCTCCTTGCAGGCTTCCAGAGAGAGATGAAGGTTCTGATTTATAGCGGGATCTGGTGCGGCGACTGTGTCGAGCAATGTCCACTCATCCAACGAATCGCTGAGGCCCATCCTGCAAAGATTGACCTGCGGTTTGTTGAGCGGTCGATGACTACGGACCTGAGGGAAGAATTGCGGATCAACAAGGGAAACCGCGTACCCGTTGTTCTGTTCTTCTCGGAAGATGGAGCTTGGTGCGCCACGGCTGGGGACCGAACGCTCAACCGCTATCGTGCTTTGGCTTTGAGGCGGCTCGGACCGAGCTGTCCGACAGGAATTCTCCCTCCCGAGAAAGGAGAGGTAGAAGCGACTCTCGCCGATTGGCTCAACGAAGTTGAGCGTGTTCAACTGATGTTGCGGCTCACCCCGAGGCTGCGCGAGAAGCATCAGGATTGAGAAGAGGCAGATGAGAATCAAGATAGCGAATGTGGGAGCAACAGTTCTGCGCGCTGCAGCGCGTCCACTTCTTCGGGAAGAGATTGGCACCAGCCGGATTAGGGATCTGATCGAACATATGCAGGAGACGCTCGCGGACGCTCCGGGCGTTGGTCTCGCTGCTCCCCAGATCAATGAACCTTTGCAACTAGCTATCGTCGAAGACAAGGCGGAGTATCAGGCGGGCCTAACAGAGACCGAGCTTGCCGAGCGTGAGCGGCGGCCGGTTCCGTTCCACGTCCTAATCAATCCTGAAATCCAGATACTGTCTCCTCCAGATACAAGCTTCTTTGAAGGATGTCTCAGTCTGCCTGGTTTTGTTGGAATGGTGCCTCGTGCCCGGAAGGTTCTAGTAGACGCCTTGAACGAAAATGGCGAGCCGATCCGGATCGAAGCGGAAGGCTGGTATGCCCGTATCCTTCAGCACGAAATCGATCATTTGAGGGGGACCCTGTACATTGATCGCATGTGGAGTCGCAGCTTCACTTCGCTCGACAACTACAACCGGCACTGGAAGTCCAAATCTGCAAATGAACTTGCGCTCGAATTCCGTCCCGCACTTGGGCGAGATTCAGGTTCTCCTGCGATTTTGCCGGATCTCCAGTAGGTGTCCGCCTATGAACGTCGTACATCGGGGAACGGATTGTCCGGCAGGAGAATCGCACTGTACTTTCCTTGCTCTGCCAGATGCACGTGAAGAAGCGCGGATGCGACGCCGGATGCTCCAATCGAGTAGCCAGTCTCTGCATTTACTTCCCAAGGCTTGACGCGCGTCCAGGCTTGGTACCAGCGATCGCCTTTGCTGTCCAGGTTGGTCGCACGGCTCACCAACTGACGCGCCACACGCTGTGCGAACGATAAGTACTCTAGCCGTCCGCTGGCCGCCCACAACCCGACGAAAAGATCGGTCACTGCCGCTGAGCCGCAGCATTGGCAGACAACATTCCAGTACCCTGGCGTCTGCTTTTCTGGAATCCCGCTTTGGATAACGCCCTGCGCGAGGCGCTCGGTCCACTCCGCATACGATGGATCCTGTGTGACCCGGTGCAGTTCGAAGAAGGTACGCGCTGTTCCAGCCGGTCCATGGCAAAAGCCCAGATAGTACACGTCAGGCAGATCGGGGAACCGATACGGAATCAGTGCAGCGTTTCCATGCACTGTGGCGACGGTTTGCAGGTGCTGCGCCCCTTGTTTTGCTGCGGAAAGAAATTCCGCCTTGCCTGTCTCGCTGTAAAGCCGGGTCAAAACATAGGAAACGCCGGCTGTACCACCTTCGAAATTCGGAAAATATGCGTCTTTCGGCAAACCGGGAAAGGCGGGAAACCCTCGCCAGCTGAGACCTCCTCGGGGCTCCTGGATGGCCAGTTCGAGGACATGATCGCCCGCTCGCTTCGCGGCTTCGCGGTAGCGATCGTTCTGCAACTCGCGCGCCGCATACAGCAAGTAGAGAACGATACTGCCGTCAGCTGCGATTCCAGGGGCGCCGGACCAGGCCAGGCCGGCGCCCGACGGCTTGGCTGCCTGGACCAGGTAATCTGAAGCAAACTGGGCAGTTTCCCGATACTTGCTTTTGCCTGTCGCCTTTGCTGTCTCGTTGAGAACGAAAGCGAGTCCGGCGAGTCCTCCATAGAGCGAGAGATTGAGACCTAGGCCTGACAGCAGGCCCGCAGCAGGCCTGTCGATGAGATCGCGCCAGGTGGCTGTCAGATAGTCTGCCCCGGCCGCAGCAGTCTCCAGGTATCTCTGATCGGCGGTAGCCCGCGCTAACTGAATGAAGAACAAAACCGTTCCCGCGCTGCCGCTGTAGATTGCATTTGCTGCCGAAACAGTCGTTGGCTTCTCCGGATGATCTGGGTCAGGGATCCAGCTGATGCCGCCCGAGTTCTCCATTTGAGCGCTTTGGATCCACTGAGCCGCACTGATCGCGGTCTTCAGAAAGTCCGGGTTGGGATCAAATACACGCGCAGTCGTAACTTCTCCCTCGGCGGCTGACAGCTTGACCGACGAAAGTACGGGTAGAGTTGCAGCCGTCAGAGTTCCTGAGCGAAGAAATGAACGACGAGAAACTCTGAGTCCAATGTGACTTTCTGTGGGATGCATGGAATTCTCCGTGGCACTCGCACGCGCGCATGAAAGGAAGATCGAAGCGATCATGCACACTTAGGCGGCGTTCCTGCGTTTCAAAGCTGGAAGAAGAGAGGCGTCCAAACTAGGCGAGGAAGCAACAACACGGATTAGCAGCTACGCGGGAAGGAAGGTAAATCAGGGCGTGCCGCAGGTGACTCATGGAGTAGTAAGTACCACGACGCTATTTGAAAGTCAATTCCTTTGCTATGACGCAGGCACCGATGAATTGGAGTAGCGTCTTTGCCACCGCCGGATGCGACTGACCGCGTTTGAGCACGAATGGCCTCAGCCTTGCACGTCTTGACACGGATGAGGCCGGTTTGTAATCTCACAATCATGTTCATGATCTCCGAAAGCGAAGTCGACCTTCGGGCTTGTTGTTGTGCGGCACCGCACACAGCATGTTCTGGCAGGTGAGGACCGGGGTCACTGAGCGATAGAGCCATCTTGAACTGAAGACGGCCTTCAAGCCCACCGCCAGATGTTGTTCTGGATGGTGGGTTTTCTTTTTGCACGCACGCCGGAACGGCAAAGGCATCCCCGAACAAATAAACGTTTCGTGGCCACCGGCCGACCCTCGGCATTCGCTGAGAGCGCTGCACGTTCTACGAACGCGAGAAGGAATAGGAGATTGTCTTGAAAGCAAAGATCGTAAGCAGGATTCTATTGGGGGCCATCATCGGGATATCAATCGTGCCGGCATGCTCCGCAACGGACGGCTACTTTGTTACCGGCTTTGGAACGAAGCAACAAGGGCAGGGAGGGGCCGGTGTGGCTCGCCCTGGAGACAGCCTTGCCGGAGCAACAAATCCAGCGGGACTCTTCCTCGCCGGTAACCGATTCGATGTAGGGTTGACTTTGTTCCGGCCAACGCGCTGGGGGGCGATCACGGGAAATCAACTACCGCCAGGATATCCCGACGTTAATGGGACCTACGACGCAAATCGTGTGAAGAACTTCTTTCTCCCAGAGATCGGATACAGCAGCGTGTACAAACCAAACCTTGCCTTTGGGGTTGCTATCTACGGAAATGGCGGACTCGACACATCGTTTACCCGGCCAATTCCGCTGCTGGGCAGCACCCGCGGTGGCGTCGACCTCGAACAACTCTTTATCTCTCCGACTTTGTCCTACAAGCTGGGCTCGCATAACTCGCTTGGCATTGCGGCAAACATCGCGTATCAACGCTTTGCCGCGGAGGGACTGCAGAACTTCACCTCACCGAATTACTCGATCGACCCGACACGCGTGACGAATACGGGCCATTCCAACTCGTACGGAGCAGGTGTGCGCGTTGGCTGGATCGGCGAAATCAACCCTACAGTCAGCTTCGGGGCGACTTATCAAAGCAGGACTTATGTCAGCGCTTTCTCGCGCTACAAAGGCCTGTTCGCTGAAGCGGGAAAGTTCGACATCCCCGCAAACTTCGGATTCGGCACGGCAATCAAGCTAGGATCCCGGACTAGAGTCCTGTTCGATGAGGAGCGCATCCTTTACGGAGAGGTGAAGGCTATCGCGAACTCCAGCGCAAACCAAGCTCTTCTCGGTTCCGAGAATGGCCCTGGCTTCGGGTGGCATGATGTGAATGTCGTTAAAGCGGGCCTGAACTTCGAGGTCACGCCCGACTTAACGCTTCGTGGAGGCTACAACCACTCCGGCTTGCCCTTCGACAGCACGCAGACATTCTTCAATCTGCTTGCTCCCGCCGTGACCCAGGACCATTTGCACTTTGGAGCAACATGGGGCTTGAAGAACGGGAAGGAGATCAACATCGCATACGTGCACGCGTTCGATAATACTGTGAATGGCGTCAACTCGATTGCTCCGGCAAATGGCGGCGGCAACGCAAACCTGCGTATGTACCAGAACTCACTTCAAGTCAGCTTTGGCTGGAACCGAGACAAGAAGTAGGCGCAGAAAGGAGCGCGGTGCATGACGACTTGGTTCAATCAAGAATGGCCTTGGTACGTTGCCGGTCCCCTCATAGGCCTCTTCGTACCGGCTTTATTGATCGTCGGCAACAGGGTCTTCGGGATTTCGGGGAGTTTAAGTCACCTTTGTGCGGCGATCGCCCCCGGTAAGATCCCGTACTTTCGCTACGACTGGCGACGAGCAGGGCTTTGGAATCTCGTCTTCGTCGCCGGGGTCTTTCTCGGCGGATTTCTTGCGTCGCATCTGGGTGGACCACAGAATGTCTCGATCTCGGCTGCGACGAGAGAGACTCTGTCACGATGGGGAATCCATGACTTCAGTGGTGTAGCGCCCCGTGAACTCTTCACATGGCATGCCCTGCTGACTCTTCGGGGCTTCGTCAGTGTCGTGGTCGGTGGATTCCTCGTGGGTTTCGGCACTGCATATGCGGCTGGCTGCACGTCCGGTCATGCGATCAGCGGACTCGCAAACCTGCAACTCCCCTCGCTCGTCGCCGTCATCGGGTTCTTTGCCGGCGGCCTGGCCGCAACGTATTTCATCTTGCCTTATCTAATCGGAGGACTATGACCCGGACCCTTCAACAGTTTCATGGCTGCGGGGCCGAGGCCGAGGCGGACTCACCGCACAGACCGGCATTGTTGCCGGTGTATCTCGCACTCGGCATTCTGTTCGGTACGGTGCTCACGCGCTCAGAGGTTCTGTCCTGGTTTCGCATTCAGGAGATGTTTCACTTCCAGTCGTTCCGAATGTACGGGATCATCGGCTCCGCCGTCGTCACGGCCGCTCTCTCCCTTGCTTTGCTCAAGGGCCTGCGAGTCAGTTCTGTTTCGGGCGAGTCCATCTCGGTCCCACCGAAGAGACTAGGCAGGGGCATTCGTTACGCAGTCGGTGGCACGATCTTTGGACTCGGTTGGGCGCTAACCGGCGCGTGCCCCGGCCCACTCGTCGCGCTCATCGGGAATGGCGTCACCGTGATGACCGTCGCGCTTCTGAGCGCACTTGTTGGTGCCTGGGTGTATGGCTGGATGAGTCCTAAGCTGCCGCAGTAGATCATGGCCTTGAGTGGTAGAGCCTGAAAAATCATTCGATTGCGGCGACCACAAGCAAACAGTCAATGCATACAAATACCTCGTGTCGAATCAGCAAGTCGGCAAAGTCGTGATCACTGTACCGTAGCGGTGTCGGGAGTGGCGTGTTAACAAAGCACCGTTCTTTGTCGCCGGTTCTGAGCGGTTCATCGAACCCAGGAAGGGGGTTTCGCGCATGCGCAGTCGTAGGAGCATGGTATTCGCGTTCTTATTGTTGGCCGTCGGCGAGCGTGCATACAGTGCTGACACCGATCGAATCTGGAGCGACCAAGTGCAACAGTGGCGCCAGAAACATGCGGCCAGTCTAAGCGCCCCCGATGGTTGGTTGTCAGTCGTTGCGCTCGATTGGTTGAAGACCGGCAGCAACACATTCGGCAGTGCTTCCAATGACAGCATACGATTAGCATCCGCCGGAAACACTCACTATGGAATCATCGATGTTCAAAAGGACGTGGTGAAGCTTAAGGCCCCCGCTGAAGGCTTTCCCGCGACACTCCGTGTCGATGGCCACGCTGCCGCGGAGCAAAACATCGTTGTCGATGGTCCGCATCCGACGCTATTCAACGCGGGCACACTTACGTTCTTTGTCATACGCCGCGGAGAGCAACTCGCTCTGCGCGTAAAGGACTCGCGGGCACCCGCACGTCTCGCCTTCCGCGGCCTCCATTGGTATCCACCTGACCCACGATTCAGGATCGAAGCCGAATGGACTCCCTTCTCCGAGCCAAAACAAGTCAATATCCAGACACTCGTTGGCGTCACAACACAGGGTCTCATCCCTGGTATCGCAAAATTCACGCTTGACGGACAGGAGATCGTTCTCGAGCCTTTTGTGGAGAGTCCTGACTCGAAGGAGTTGATGTTCGTGATACGCGACGCGACGAGCGGCAAGGCGACCTATCCGGCATCGCGTTTTTTGCACACAGGCCTGCCGGATCATGGATTGTCTAATCCGGGAAGGATCGTCCTCGATTTCAATCGCCTGGAGAATCCTCCATGCGCATTCACTCCATTTGCCACCTGCCCTCTGCCCCCTGCCAGCAACCGCCTGCGGGTGGCGCTGCCGGCAGGAGAACTGAAGTATGGACATTGAGTGTGCCTAAACCGGTGAGTTGGTGCGATCGAACATGTAGATCGCAGCGGATCTTGCATCAATCAACGGCAGCGTTTCTATAACCCAGAGGAGGCGGCGATCGAAGCGGGACCCTAGTTTCGCACCAGCCACATGCTATGCAACTAAAAGTGAATCGTTTTCTTCCGCTCCCTATTGCCGTAATCGTCCTCGCATCCGCAGCAGGAGCGGTGGAGGCTGTGCAGGACACCAAGGATGCCTCCAAGCCAGTCGCGTTGGACAGACAGCATCCTGCAACGCTGGCACAACTGATGCGCGCCACACTCTACACAGAGTCAAACGTCGTCTTTGCCGCGCAAACCATCGATCCAGCAACGATTCCCCGGGCCCAGCGTCCTTCCGCGGCAACCGATCCGTTGAACGGCGTCTATGGCAATTGGGAGGCCGTCGAGAATGAGTCGCTGGCCATGGCCGAGACTGCCTCTTTGCTGGAGGTCCCGGGACGCGTCTGCTCCAACGGAAGGCCAGTCCCTGTGAACAACGCCGACTGGGTCAAGCTGGTCGACGGCCTGCGCGACGCCAGCATGAAGTCGTACGAGGCGGCAAAGTCGAAGAGCCAGGACAACATTTTGGAAGCGGCTGACGTGCTCACAACCGCCTGCGCCAACTGCCATCAGAAGTACCGTGACAAGGCGAAACTCGAAGACCGCTGCAAGTGAGCGGGGCGAGAATCGACTGCACCTCGTTAAGTTATCAGGGAGAAGACCTGGTTCGTGGGTCAGCGAACGCATCATCGCCAACCACTCGTTGACGGCGCGCATTTCACATGGACGTGTAGTCGCCTTCTCTATCTTCGTCTTATTTGGCTTCCAGGTCGATCTCCTGGCCTCCCGTGCTGCTGCTACCCCGCGTTAAGAGCAGATATCGGCGCAGAAACAAACGCTGGTGAATCCAGATATCGATCCTGTCCTCGGGTTTGAAGAACTGACGGTATTCGCCTGGATAAGAGTAGGCAAGAAACGGTTTGCCGCTTTTCTACAAAGCCCCAATCAGTTATTCCGACTCGTACGGCGGCAGTCGTGGATCGGCGGCTCCGTATTGAATCAGCAGGGCCGCCTTGATCCGCGGCACATCGGGAATGATGTCGGTCTGCCGATAGGCTTCGGGCTTTTGTTCGGGCGTGCCGCCCATTTTAATTTCCCAGCGGATTTCGGAATTGCGATTGGTCCGCTCCAGAAAGGTTGCGCGATTGACGGCACCGCCGAAGGAGATACCCGCCGTCCATAGATCCGGCAGCTTGGTTAGGCGATGGAGAGGATGGAAGAGTTCGGCGTTCCGCGGTGGATTGTGTCGTTCATGATCCCCACTGGCTATAGCTTCAACATGACAGGGGGGAGTGTTTATTTGTCGATGGCCGCCGTGTTTACCGCGCAGGCTGCTGGCATTCACCTGAACCTTGCTCAGCAACTCTCCATCTTGGCGACTTTGATGCTGGCCAGCAAGGGCCTTGCTGGAATGCCGCGGGCTTCGCTGATTGTTTTGGAGGCGACCGCGGCGGCGGTTCATCTGCCCACCGCACCGATTCTTCTCATCCTCGGCATCGACGCACTCATGGACATGGGCAGGACGCTCATGAATGTCGCTGGGAATTGCATCGCGTCGGCAATTATCGCCCGCTCCGAGGGGATCACCCTTATTTATTGACAATGGAGTGTTCCGCGGCTCGCGCTGTGGCCGACCAGTTGATCACGAGGTGCGAAATGTCAGGGTCGACTTCGTAAGCGATTGATATAAATAGGATTACCTAGTCTCGCAGATGATGTAGCCTCTTGCTGACTTTGGTCATCTCTACAGAGAAAGGTGTTTACTCGTGCGCCATGGTATGCTGAAGCACATGAAGTTTGGATCCCAGAAGGCGATGTGTTGTCTGGCCTGTATGAACGGCAGACATGTGTCTTCTGGCATGAGGAGATTGCAGAGCCAATAGGCTGACTTCAATCGAATCCTTTTCAACGACCCACCGCCAGGAGACGTGCTGGCAGGTGGGTTTTGTGTTTTGGGCTCAAATAAGGAGAGAAGCTACTGTGAGTGTCCCCGAAATCCAGGCCGAAGAGTTGAAGAACCGTCTTGATCATGGCGATAGCCTCTTCCTGCTCGACGTGCGCGACGAGTATGAATACGAAATCTCCAATATTGGAGGACACCTAATCCCCCTGCCGGAGTTATCCGAGCGTTTGAACGAACTCAGCCGCAGACAGGAAATAGTGACTCTCTGCAAGATGGGACCGCGCGGCGTGAAGGCGGTTGAGCTCCTGCAGAAGAAGGGATTCAAGCGGGTGAGCAATCTTCGTGGCGGGATCCATGCCTGGTCGGATCGCGTGGACCGCAGCGTGCGCAAATACTGAACTTCTTTCTCGTTAAGACCTTCTGGTGTGCGGCCCGAAGTCGCGTATCTCATCGACGGGCCGCTCTCGAGCTTCGATACGGATCGGCCCCCTTTTCCTCCGCCCTCTCGTTTAGAATCATTCCGTTTACAAACCACTGTGACTGCAAAGGAGTCTCTCTGTGGCTGAAACAACAACGCGCGTCTCGCTGGGCGAACAATCAGCGTTTCAACTTGCCAACGTCACGAAAACCGCTCCGATCTTTGGCGCAATTACTCCACGTTGGATCGTCCGCATGCTGGACTGGAAGCCGCTCGAGTCCGGCACCTTCCGCCGCAACCGCGTAGTCGAGGACAAGGCGATCGAGGTGGTGTGCAGCCACACCGAAGAATCCGTCATTCCCGGCACGTACGCCGAGTACGAAGAGAGTCCGCGCGAGTACCGCCTGAGCAGTATCAACTCCGTGCTTAATGTCGATACCCGCGTCGCCGATCTCTTCAGCAACCCCTACGACCAAGTACGCGAACAACTGCGCGTCACGATTGAGAGCGTGAAAGAGCGCCAGGAGAATGAGCTGCTCAATAACGCCGACTATGGACTGCTCAACAATGTCTCCACCGCGCAAAGAATCTCAACGCGTAAAGGAGCGCCGACGCCCGACGATCTCGATGATCTCCTAACCAAGGTTTGGAAGGAGCCGTCTTTCTTCCTTGCGAATCCTCGCGCGATCGCTGCCTTTGGGCGTGAGTGCACCCGGCGCGGTGTACCGCCCCCGACAGTGACTCTCTTCGGCAATCCGTTCCTAACCTGGCGCGGAATTCCTCTCATTCCAACCGACAAGATTCGTGTCGCAGGAAAAACGCCGAAGACGAAGATCTTGCTGGTACGCGTGGGCGAACGGAAGCAGGGCGTGATCGGACTTTTCCAACCCGGACTGACCGGCGAGCAGAGCCCCGGTCTCTCGGTACGCTTCATGGGCATCAGCGATCGCGGTTTGGCATCCTATCTAATTTCGCTCTACTGCTCCGCTTCGGTGCTCGCTGACGATGCCATTGCCGCGCTCGATGACGTCGAGGTCGGACAATACCATGAGTACAAGTGACGCCGGGAGACTTGCGATCTTTCAGAGCGCACCAGGGCAGAACCCGCCGGGGCCAGCAGCTCCGGGTTCTCAGGAGTTTTTGCCGACTGCCCCGCTTGATCCAGCCACTCTGGCGCGCATGGCGAATGAGTTCTTCTCTGTGATGCCTCAGTCTGGTGCGTGGTTGAATCAGGCCGGCTCTGCCGCTCCGAGCGATACGGCGGCCCTGAGCTCACCGCCCTCTACTATTCCTGCGTTTCGGCCTGAGGTCTCGTTGCCCAGCGATCCGCATTTTTCCGGAATACCAGCAAGCGCCGGACCGGCGTCCGTTGCACCCGTGACTTTGCCTGTCCAAAGTTCTCCGGTCGTGCCGGGCTCAGCAGCAGCGGCAGTGTCGTCTGAATCTCCGGCGAGCACTCCGACTTTCTCCTTTCTGCAGGACGCGCGGCCACTCTTCGGCGATCGCGATGCGCAGCTGGGAGCACCTTATCCGCAGGCGAGGCCAATCGCGGAGTTCGTACTGGCCAAGCCCGCACCAGTCGACAGCTCGTTCTCTCCGGACGCGAAATCGCTGCAGCCGGAAGCCGAGTTCGCCCAGCCTCCGTCAGCTACTCTCCCGAGTGGATTAGGGTTTGCAGATTCTTCCGCAGTGCCCGCCTTTTCGTTTCTCGAAGAAGCACGGCCTCTGTTCTCCACGCCTCCTTCGATTCCCGGGCCTGTGCCCGCGTTGCCGAAGACGGACTCGTCGTGGGAAGGAGCTTCTGAGCCGATTCGAACCGCGGATGACCTCACTGAATTTGGCGCGCAGCACCCGCTCGCCTTCCTCCACGAATCGCGTTCGGTTACGCCGGCCGATTCTGCCGTGCCGCGTGACCCGACCGGTATCGACACCGATGTGCCAAGGGAACTGAATCTTTCGTCCTACTCCTTCGACGCCGAGGCGCTGAAGCGCGATTTTCCGATTCTGCGAGAGCGCGTCAATGGCCGGCCCCTGGTTTGGCTCGACAATGCAGCTACAACGCAGAAGCCGCAAAGCGTGATCGACCGGCTCACGTACTTTTACGAGCACGAAAACTCCAACGTTCACCGAGCGGCACATGAACTGGCGGCGCGCGCCACCGATGCCTACGAGTCTGCGCGCGAGAAAGTGCGCCGCTTCCTGAACGCGTCTTCGGCCCGCGAAATCGTCTTCGTACGCGGCGCGACAGAAGGCATCAACCTCATCGCGCAGAGCTGGGGGCGGCAGAACATACAAAAGGACGACGAGATCGTCATCACCTGGCTCGAGCATCATGCCAACATCGTTCCCTGGCAGATGCTCTGCTCGGAGAAGGGTGCGCGGCTGCGCGTGGCCCCGGTCGATTCCACCGGCCAAATCCTGCTCGATGAATACGAGAAGCTGCTGGGCCCGAAGACGCGCCTGGTCGCTTTCTCGCAGGTCTCAAATGCACTAGGTGTTGTGACTCCGGCACAAGAGATCATTGAGGCCGCGCACCGTCACGGGGCGAGAGTCTTGCTCGATGGGGCGCAATCGGTCTCACACATGCGTGTCGATGTCCAAGCACTCGATTGCGACTTCTTCGTTTTCTCAGGTCACAAAGTTTTCGCGCCGACGGGCATCGGCGTGGTCTACGGCAAGTCCGAGGTCCTCGAACACATGCAGCCATGGCAGGGTGGCGGCAACATGATTCAGGATGTCACCTTCGAGAAGACGATCTATCAGCCGCCGCCGCAACGATTCGAGGCCGGAACCGGCAATATTGCGGACGCCGTGGGCCTGGGCGCGGCAATCGACTATCTCGATCGCGTCGGGATGACAAACATTACGCGCAACGAGCATGGCCTCCTGGTTTACGCCACCGAAGAGTTGCTGCGCATTCCCGGCTTGTGCATCATCGGTACGGCGAGGGAAAAGGCAGGCGTCATTTCTTTCGTCATGGATGGCTTCCGCACCGAGGAGATCGGCGACTACCTCAACCGCAATGGCATCGCCGTTCGCGCAAGTCACCATTGCGCACAACCGATCCTGCGCCGCTTCGGGCTCGAGAGCACGGTGCGTGCCTCCCTCGCACTCTACAACACCTTCGAGGACATCGACGCGTTGATTCGAGCGTTGTGGAATCTCAGGCTGGGCAATAACTCAATTGCTTAGGAAATAGCGTGTTTGATTAAGCCAGTGTTTCGTGATCGCTTCACAACGTCGTGCCGTGCACTCCAGTCTAGAAACTCATGCGCACCGATGCCTGGAGTTGACGAGCCGGGCCATCGAAGTTTGGGGTAGCAAACGTTGGATTGGCTGGGCTCACAATTCCATCGCCGAACTGATGTGGGACGGGGCCAAGGAAGTCCGGGGCTCCATACACCTGGTCGATGCTCTGCACATTGCGGTGATTGA
>CAZPEZ010000023.1:0-52023 GCA_964585715.1 uncultured Occallatibacter sp. | reverse complement strand
GCGGTGCGGATATTCGGATCGAGAATCGAGCCGATGTTGCTGATCGTGCCCTTGATCATTCTGTCCGGATAGGCGTTCAGCTTGATCTCGGCGGGTTGCCCGACGCGCACGTTGGCCATGTCGTTTTCGTAGACGTCGCAGACAATCCACACGTTGGTCAGGTCCGAAATCGTGAGGGGGTTCGGCGTAGAGTAGGCCTGCACGACCGCCCCGTTGGTCACTTCCTGATCGGTGATCACCCCGGAAACCGGGGCAACGATATCGACAATTCCCTTCGGGTTATCGGGATCGCTGCCGAGCAGGCGAAGATGCTCAGTGGCGGTATCGAGGGTGGTCTTGGCGTCATCCTCGGTGTCTTGCGCGACCTCCAGGTCTCCCAGCGCTATCGCCCCGTGCTCGTAGAGCACCTTCGCTCGATCCAATTGCTTGCGCGCAAGGAGCTCATCGGAGACGGCTTTGCGGTAGGCGTCGAAGCCTCCGGAAATGTCGTCGCTGCGAACACGAAGTAAGAGCTGACCCTTCTTTACTGAGTCGCCGAGGCGGGCGCGGATGTCCACAATACGGCCGGAGGCAAGCGATATTACTGGAACAGTTCGCGCGATGTCCGGGAATACGGTGCCAGTCACGGACAATTGCGACGGGGCCTGGTATTCGGTCGCTGTTGCGATCGGATACAACTCCGGATGTTCAACCGCAAAAAGGTTGGGGTCCAATCCGGAAATCACCTTGGCCGAGGGAGGCGCCTCGGCGTCCGCATTGACCTTGTCGCTTTTGCAGCCGCAGATGACGAGAGTTGCGATCAGCGCCAACGGCAGCATCGCAAGTTTCGATAAGTGGTGTTTCATATGACTCCCCACACTTCCCTGTGAATCGCTTTGCTTATCAAACACTCATCGCTTCCTCGTGAATTTCACAAACATAAAGCAGGTCACGTAATGAGCGAATCTGTTTTGTACGTTCTTACCTAACAAAGCGTAAGAGAGTTATAAGGAAGATACGGCGATTTATCGGTCACTTAAATGCCGTAACTTATGACCGCTCGCCTATCTCGCGCAGGAACCAACTGAGTTCCCAAATGGCTCAGTAGACACGGTGTCAGCGCATAACTCGACCGCGGCAACGGCGCGGTGCCGAGCAGTGACTGCACGAAGTAAGCCAGCCTAGATTGATCGAATGAGAGGAGCGGATCAAGCTGCAGGAGGAGGGCGATTCTGAATGGAAGAGAGAACGGGAACCTTCACAGTTGGGATAAGGAGGCTACCCGGCCCAGCGAAGCGAATCGTGATGAAGGGGAGCTCCGCGGCAAGCGCGGGAGTCGAAGCCACGACCGGATGAAATGGTGCGTGCGCGTGCGCGCCCCGGTCATCCTCACGCTGGAAACAGCGTGTCTCGGCTGGATTCTGCGCCATCGCCATGTCGTCATACATCGTGATGACAACAAACATGGTCCCGAGAACCAACGTTAGGGAGACGAATTGCGCCGAGCGTCCCAGGCCCTCGCGCCGTGCATGGTGCTCCCACAGCGAGCACATCGCTATGGCCAACGCCATCCACTCGAGATTGAGGGCCAACTCCATCAGTGATTACCTTTGCATTCCACTTTCATTCTGGCGAACATGTGTCACTCCGTATGCGCTGGCGAATGGCCGCCTAGGCAGCACCGGAATTACAAGAAATCCCGGTGCTGCCCAGGCTCGCAATTAGAACCTGACCATGATCGCGAACGTTGTTACGGTTTGGTTAGTACGCAGATCGGGCCACCAGACGGCGCTGGTGTCTGCTCCGGTGCCATTCCCTGATGCGAAGCACGCGGCTTCTGCAAGAGCCAGGCTGCCGTAGCCATATCCCGACGGAGAACCGCTTGCGCAGGCATACTGGGAGGGGCTGCCGTTGTTGCCGCCAGGCGGCGTAATGCCCCCACGCCCAGTCCAGTAGGGTATGTCGGAGAAGCGATAACCCGACTCCAAACGGAAGGTGATGAACTGGCTCGGCATATAGTCGAAGGTGATCGTGCCATCGTGCATCTGCGCACGATCACCCGCGTTCTCGGTAAAGTACGGCGTGCCAGTGATTGCGGTGGCACCGTCGATGGGCGGCAAAAGCGTCAGGTAACGGCCCGGGTTGTTCATCTGGCCGCCGCCGAGCGTAATTGCGTACAGGTCCTTTTTGAACCAGTAGCGGTTGTACATCATCCATCCCGCAAACATCTGCTTGGGCTTGCCGTTTCGGCTGTTGTGACAGTTCACGCCGCCGGTGTAGGTCGAGCTCGAACCCATCTCTGGAGACGCACCGGTCGGACTGTAGGATCCGCTTGGCGCTCCGCCGCCGTATTCGCAACCTAGATCGCCAGTCACGGTAAATGCGATCTTGTCGAGAGTCTTTGTGGGGTTATCGTAGACTTTGACCTGCGCGCTGTAGTCGGCGTGAACGCGGGAGCGGCCCGGATAGCCTGCGTCATCCTCACCCATGCCGTAGTCATTCCAGACTAAGTCGAGATATGGTTTCGGTCTCCACAGGATCTGGCCGCCCAATCCACCGTGCCCGTTGTAGCGCGCGTAGGATTGCCACCCGTTGATGATCCAAGGCTCGATTTTCAGCTTTGCCGTGGGATACCACTGGATACGAAGGCCGTTGAAAAACCAGGGAGTGTTCGACGAAACAAACGACGGCTGGTAAGTCCAGTTGTCGAAGTTGTAGTAGCTGAACAGCCCGATGTAAGAGACAAAGATACCCGCGTCAACGTTGAGGCCATGGTTCACATCCCAGTGATATCCGCCCCACCCCTCCGAGATGTATTTGTAGGCGCCGCCCAGATCCCACTGACCGCGATTAGGGCTTGCGTCATTGCGGACAGTGGTCGTGGCGAATAAGCCATCCATCGTAAGAATACGCCCGCGAACGTTGTCGATACGGATGTCACCACCGATGCTGACCTGCTCGAGCTGCCATTCGTCCGAGCGGAAGGTCTCAGTGGAACCGCCCAAGCTGTCATCCTTGGGGTGGTTCAAATCGAGCGTATAGTTCGCATCCGCTCGGAACTCCGGCGTGAAGTACTTGGTGGACATGGGGCTGTCGGTGGCGTGCCCGTTGTCATTCAGCCAGGTCCAGTCGCCGGGGAATGGTGCCGACTTTGTGGTTCGTTCCGCAGAGATTTCAGGGGGAGCAGGTGCGGCCGCCGGCGGGGCCGCTGTTTGGCCTGCGAGCGAGGAACTCGTTCCCGCAGCTGGCGCTGAGGCAGATCCAGCAACGAGTTCGTGCTCTGCACTTTTCAACTTTGCGGCGTCGTCGCTGCTGGCCGCCCCTTCTGCGCGGGCTTGAATCAGATCGTTCTTCAGCTCATCGATTTGTTTCTGAAGCGCGTCGATTTGCTGCTCCACTGTTGGCTTCAAGTCGTGTGACGTCTCCGCCGCGGAGGCTGAGGGCGTTGTTCCCTTATCGGGGGTGGCCGGAGGATCGAGGCTGGCTCTCAAATCAGTTTGAGACGCTCCACCTCCATTTGTTTGCGCCACGTTGATTAACGGCATACCGGCGGTAAGTACCGCCAGCGTCAGGGCATTCCGAAAGATCCTTGTCATCGTCACCTCTGGCTTCCGCTGGGTATCAGAAAGTCGGTCCTGCGATGTACGGACATGAGCCAACCCAAAAGTGATGCTTAGCCGCCACGTGCACTGTTGCTTCGACAGCCAAACAAGCGCAGATAAGTCGCCTCACGCCAAGTAGTGGCGCAGAGAAGGCGAAGGGTATAACTGTCTCCTGTCGCCGATATCTAGCCATTGAAGATGCTCGATCATAAGAAAGCCATAAGCGGGCTGTTCAAAGTTCATAAGTCCACGACTTATGAGCGAAGAATAAAGACAGTAATCTCGCCGGTTCCCACACAAGGGAGCATGTCGAACGACGTTAGGTTGTTGACTTAAGAAGAGGAACAAGCAAAGACCGTCGCTCGGCAACAAGGGAGTTTGCCGTGCGTTTGAGGCACACAACCACCACCAAGCTGGTAGACGTAGGCGATGTTGAATGCAGAATGAAACGCAAGACATGAAGAAGGCATGAACGCTATCTATTTTTCGTCAGCTTGGTGCTCGTACATTTGGCAAGTTCCGTTCTTCTGCCCAGAGACACGGCGGAACGGTGGGTGCGGTGGCCGTCTTAATAAAAGTCTTAGGTGTTCTTTAGGTGTCCGTTAGCAGAGATTTCGTAATATCTCTTCAGAGCTGAAGCGGAGGCTGGAATTGTGACTAATATTCTGTTCCTATCGGGGATTGTCGGGGCGGGCGTTTCGCTTATCGTCACCATCCTTCTTAACTCGCGTCGCGCAAACCGCGGCAGCGCAAGAAGCATGTCGTCCTCACATCCGCAGGAAATCGAGATCTGGGAGTAGCCAGAAAGTTCTGGATGGCCACCAAAGGCAAGGCGCCTTCAAGGCCTTTCATTGCTCCGGGCCCCACGGTGGGACAATCGGCGTCTTGGCGATTCAGAGCGACGGGGCGCTCAGCAGCGTCGAGGATATTGGCGGGCTGGCGCAATCCGTAGGCATGAGCGGGATCGCAGCTCTCTCGGATTGCAATTCGGAGAGCCATCGGCGCTGGCATCACCACTATTCACATCAACACGGAATCGCGGTTGCGTGGCGTCGCGCTCTGGAAGGCAGCCTTGCCGGTAAACCAGAGGAAGTGGTTCCCTACGAGATCCTACCTTTGTCATCGAATCCTTTGCTGACGCGGTTAAGGCGCGACTAAGGCTCTTTAGCACCCGGGCGTTGCTGGCTTAAGGGGCACGGCTCGCATTCCTTATGATCGGCCATTCCAAGCCGATTGCGGGCACGCGAATGGCAGTGGTGATTTCCCCAGAAGGCTCGGAGTCTCGGGAAAGACTGCGGTTCTTCAAGACATCCGCAGAGAATTGTCAAGAATATCTACAATAATTTGTCATTTCACGACTACTACTACTACTTCTTCTACTTACTCCACACGTAGTCCTTGACCCCTTTGTTGCGCTCACTGCCCGCATATTCCCGCAAATGACAAAAGAAAGACAGGTGCGTGACAAGCCGCCGATTCAACCCTTTGTACTCTGGCGACGAGTCGCAATTCACTCAGGTGGCGCTCGCAATGACACACGACATCCTCCGTCCACTCTTACGCACTTGGTTCGGGCTGCTGCTCCTCGCCGTACCAGCCCTCGCTCAAACGCCGGGCACCGGCGCGATTGAGGGGACTGTCTACGATCCGTCGGGACGCCCGGTCGCGAAGGCCAGCGTCTCCATCCAGAATGACGCGACCCGCTTTTCGCGCGTTGTTATGACAGGGAGCGACGGTCTCTTTGTCGCGCCGCTCCTGGTTCCCGGTTCCTATTCGCTTGCCGTCAAGGTCGAAGGCTTCGACGAAAAAGATGCCCATGCCGTGCCGGTGGTGGTCAGCGAGACAAGCTCTGTCGAGTTTCATCTAGCGCTCGCCAAGGTGGGCGAAACCGTCGAGGTCACAGCCGACACCGAGATGGCACAGACGCAAAGCTCCTCATTGGGGCGTGCCGTGGATCAGCAGTCCATCGAAGCACTGCCGCTCTCCAACCGCAACTACACGCAGATCCTTTCGCTCTCCCCCGGAGTCGTGGTTCGTCTGCCCGATGCGACCGAACTTGGCCGCGGCACACAGGATGTGACCGCCAACGGGCAGAAGACCACGGCAAACAATATTCAGTTCAACGGCGTCGACGCGAACAACCTGTCGCAGAACTCCGCGGAAGCCGATGGCGAAGAGGTGGGTGTCGCCGTTCCCGCGCCCGATACGATCCAGGAATTCAAAGTGCAAACCGGGAACTACGACGCAACCTACGGCCGTGGAACCGGCGCCAACGTCGATGTCATCAGCCGGACCGGAACCGATCACCTTCACGGAACCGCATGGGAATTTTTGCGCAACGAGCTCTTCAACGCCAACGACTTTTTCTCGAAGCTCACTGGCCAGCCTCGACCCGTGCTGAAGCAGAACCAGTTCGGCGCCACACTCGGTGGGCCGATTTGGCGCGGACGGACATTTTTCTTCGGTGCATACCAGGGTCTGCGCTCCAGCAACGGCGAAGGCGACGAGATGTCGGCAACGCTGCCGCAGCTGACCAGCGACCGCTCTGCAGCCATGCTGGGAGCGCAGTTCTGTACGTATCCGACGTATGCTGGCGGAACGCAGGTCGCCTGCGATGGATCGAACATCAATCCGGTCGCGCTTAGCCTGCTCAATTTCAAGCTGCCCAACGGGCAATACGCCATTCCCAATCCGCAGATCGCTCTCCCTTCGCAGCCAGGCCAGGTTCCCATTGGCGAATCCACGTACGCCATCCCGGCGACCTATCGCGAAGACCAGTACACCGTGAACATCGATCACGCGGTCTCGCAGCAGAACGAGCTGTCGGGCCGGTTCTTCTACTCGCATGCCCCCACAATCGAAGCCTTCTCGCCGTTCGCGGCCAACGTGCCGGGCTGGGGCACCAACGAAGTCGATCAGAACGCCATGCTGGTGCTGGCTGACACACATGTCTTCAATCCCCGACTCGTGAATGTTACTCGCTTTGGCTATATGCGGTTTTCGGGAATCTCTTCGGTCACCAATCCGATTCTCACCTCAGACATCGGCACGGAGTCCCCGACCGGTCTCTCCGGCACCGGCATTGCTGCTACCGGCATCACTGTCGATGGCCTCTTCACCATCGGCGACGCAGGCACACCCTTCCAGACGCAGACCACGAACAGCTTTATCTGGCAGGACACCGCATCTCTGACGCGAGGCCGTCAATCCATCCGCACCGGGGCGGAAGTAAAGCGCCACGAGGTCATGGTGAACGCTCCGTTCTCCACGACCGGTCTGCTTGACATACGCACCTTCGACGATTTCCTGCTGGGACAAAGTGCTGCGCAGAATGGCAGCACCAGTGGTCTCAGCAACGTGACCATGAGCGGCGGCAGCTCAGGTGACTTCCGCAAAGACGAACGCTATACCGATGTTGCAGCATTCTTCCAGGACGACGTGAAGGTCAAGCCGCGCCTAACCCTCAACGCTGGACTGCGTTATGAGATCTTTAGCCCTCCTTCTGAAATTCACGGCAGGCTGGTCAACTTCGACCCAGCCGTCGCCGATCTCGCAGCACCCGCCACGGGTTCGTACAGCGGATTCGTTGTTTCGTCGAACTTCCAGGGCACGACGCCAACGGGAGTGACGCAACTATCGCGGCAGGGACTCTGGCCGACCGATTACACCAGCTTCTCGCCGCGTTTCGGTTTCTCGTATCGACTGACGGACAGCCCTGCAGTAGTCCTGCGTGGCGGCTATGGTATCTACTTCGATCGTCTTTCGGCAGGCCTTGCCGAGAGCCTTCTGAGCAATCCGCCGTTTTCGATCTCGCAGCTTTTTTCCGGCTCGCAGAATGCCGGCGCAACGCTGCAGGCTCCATTCAGCCCGCTTCTTCCCAGCGAGTCCAGTTTTCCCATCTTCGTCCCGCGCATTCCGGGTGGCGGCCCTACGGTGGTCGGCATGTCGTCGCATTTCTCCGAGCCATACACCGAGGAATACAACCTGAACACGCAGTTTCAGTTCGCGCGAGACTATCTGTTCGAGATCGGATATGTCGGCACGCGCTCCGTTCACGCCGCCGGATGCAGCGAGTTCAACCAGGCACTGCTGGCCGGCCCCGGTAGTCCGGTCTACGGGCAGACATTCAACTCAGTCATCAATGTCGTGCAGCGCGCACCCTATGAAGGCGTCGCACCCGGCTCTTACAGCTGCACGAGCACCTACAACTCGAACTACAACTCGTTGCAGAGCAGCGTGACCAAGCGCCTCAGCCATGGACTGCAGTTTCTTGGCAGCTACACGTACTCGCGCAATCTGGACGAAACCAGCGGCTCCTCGGGCGGCGAGGTCTTTGAGCTATGGCTCCTGACCAACGATCAGCGCAATCCGCGCGGCGACTACGGGCTGACCGATTTCGATCGCACCCATCGCGGCGTTCTTAGCCTCACCTACACCACTCCTGCGTTCGCCACCTTGCCGAGCCTGGTACGGCACTCCATCGCCGGCTGGCAGGCGTCGGGTATCTTCGTCGCGCAATCGGGTACGCCGATCACGATCCTCGACGACAATGCAGGCGCAGTTTACGGCAATTATCCTTTCGAGAATCGCGCGCAACTGAGCGGCATGCCCACCACCACAACCGGCTCGCTCCACTCACGCGTCCTCGGCTCATACCTGAGCGCCAACGGATTCACCTCCGCTCCTGAAGCGCCGAACGGCCTTAGTTCCGCCGATACTGATTTCGGCAACAGCGGTGTGGGCCTTGTGCGCGGCCCCGGACAGCACAACCTCGATATGGCAATCGAGCGCACGATTCCTATTGTGGAGTCGCAGAGCCTCCACTTCCGGACGGAGTTCTTCAACGTAACGAACACGCCAAACTTCGCCAATCCCAACAACACCTACAGCTCCGGTGCATCGTTTGGCATCATCACGGCGACATCAAACAATCCGCGCATCATTCAATTCGCGCTGAAATATCAATTCTGATCGGCCCAACGATCGAGAGGGACTCATTGCCGATGGAGAGCACCTTGCCCGCACTGGCGGTACAGAACTTCAACATCCTTAAGGTCGAGGAGATCAAGGCAGCGTGTGCGCGGTCAGAACAGATCCCCTATCCCGATCCCATGCTGGCGCGTGCAGAACTGCACTTGCAGCAGATGTTCTATCCTCTTGGGTTTCCGTTGCAGGTCCTCACGAATTGTGAGGAAGTTCTCGAGATCGCCGACGAATGCTGGCATGGATTCAGACAGCTCTTCGATATCGCGCCGATTCGATTTCACATCGGGGTAACCGCAGGCGGCTCCGGCGAGTGCCCGCCCGGCCCATTCAGCCGTGTCCGAGAGCATCTATGCTCACACGTCGCCGATCGCGAGAACTTCGCTGTTTCCGATGCGTCCAATGCGTTCACATATATGTGGCTTTCAGAGACGACGCTGACTCATCGCAACTACGTTCGCTATTTCATGCTGGAATCGAGCTCGATGTTTCATCTTGCTGCGCGCTATGCCATCGGCATCCACGCTGCGTGCGTCGACTTTGATCGTAGCGGCTTACTGCTCTGCGGGGATTCCGGCGCAGGAAAATCGACGCTGGCCTACGGCTGCGCACGCGCAGGCTGGTCCTACGTCACGGACGACGCGAGCTTTCTGGTCGTCGGACGCGAAGATTCACTGGTTGTCGGCAATGCTCGCCAGGTGCGGTTTCGTCCCTCCGCCGAGGCCCTGTTCCCAGAGCTCGCGGGCCAGCCCGTCCTGCAGCGTGCGGAGACAGGCAAGCCCTCGGTTGAGTTATCCACCGCGCCGTTTGCTCACCTGAAGACTTCGTTCTCATCGCATGTCCGCCACATCGTCTTTCTCAACCGCCATTCCGGCGACCAAGGAAAGCTCGTGCAATTGCCCGCGGATGTTGCCCGAGCCTACATTTTCCAGCGAGGAGTCGGTATTCCTCAGGTTGCGGCGTTGCAGGTGGCCGCGGTCGAACGGCTTTTGCAACGCGGAGTTTTCGAGCTGCACTACGCCGATCTCGATTGGGCCGTCGATCGTCTCGCGTGCCTCGCACGGGAAGGCCGGTAGTGGAATCCTCATCCGAACCGCTTGTTGGGCAGTCCACCGGCGCCTCGCAAGGTCCAACTGCGAAGGTCGGCGCGTTCTTTGGCCGGTTTAGCCATGGTTTCTGGACGTTCTTCGCGGCGGCCTTCTTGTACGATTTCGGCTTCGGCCTGTTCTTCTTTCTCTTCAACCTCTATCTCACCGATCTTCACTTCAACGAAAGGATTCTCGGTATCCTCGCCGGAACTCTGACATTTGGCAACGTCGTGGGGACGATTCCAACCGCGATTCTTGTCCGGCGCTATGGGCTGCAAAAGCTTCTGCTGGTTTGCTTCATCGCAGCGCCGTTGATCTGCATTCTGCGCACATTCATTCTGTGGACGCCGGCGCAGATTGGCCTGGCTTTCCTCACCGGAATCGCAATGAGCAGCTGGCCCATCTGCTTTTCGCCCGCCATCGCAAAGCTCACCACCGAGGAGAACCGGATCACGGGGTTCAGCATTACGTTTGCAACCGGCATCGGACTCGGCACACTTGCAGGGCTCGCGGGTGGCTATTTCCCTGAGTGGCTCCAGAAGGCCGGTCATGCGGGCGCTCTCATCGGCAGCATGCGCACGGTGCTGCAGTTCGCCTGTGTCGTGGCTCTGCTCGGAGCCTGGCCCATCTTCAAGCTCCAGCTTGGCACTCCCGACCGCGCCCAGCGTCGTCATATTCGTGTTTTTCACCCATTCCTGCTCTGGTTTCTTCCACCCTTTGTGGTTTGGAATATTGTCACTGGATCGTTTCCAGGGTTCGCCGCGGTCTATCTCCAGAAGCATCTGGGAATGGCTCTTCCCCATGTCGGCGTGGTCTTCTCGGTCGCGCAGCTACTGCAGTTCACGTCTGTGCTTTTGTCGCCCTTGCTCTATCGAAAATGGGGACGGATCGCAGGAATCAGCTTAGCCCAGGCCTGCACAGGCGTTGCGCTGGTCTGTATGGCCTGGACCCAAGACCCATCGTTCGCAGTTGCCTATTACTTCGTCTACAGCGGCGCGCAGTGGATGACCGGTCCTGGGATCTACAGCTACCTCATGGACCACATTCCCGATGAGGAGCGCAGCACGGCGTCAGCGATTCAGAACTTCTCGGGAGCGATCTGTCAGGCGGCTATCGCGGCAATCACCGGCGCTTGTATCGTGCGTTTCGGCTATCCCAGTGTTCTGTTGGGTAATGCCGCAGCCGCGCTGCTTGCCTCCGTGCTCTTTGTTCTGCTTCTCGGACTTGCCACTCGAAAGTCGGCGCCGCACGCTCCGCTTGGGGCCAAGATGAGTCAGACCGCGCTCTGAGCCGTTTCACGCCGATGACAAATCGATGACATTCGTCTGACGGCGACCTGACACGATCCTCCGCATATCTCGATAGCGTGAAAAGTGATGACATGCGTCGTCTCACTCCTGCGAGCGACCGGCAATGAAGCCTGAGGAATAAGACGATGAGGGCACATCTCTCGAATGCAGCCTATGGCGTGCTCGACTACGTTGCCTGGCCCGCAGGCATGCTCATCGTCGCGCCGATCGCGCTGCATCATCTCGGCTCCGGCGAGTTCGGTGTGTGGATGATCGCCAACGCTGCCCTTACCATCGGATCGATCGTCGCCTCCGGATTCGGCGATGCGAATATTCGCAGCGTGTCACAGGCCCGAGGCTCTGGAGACATCACAGCCCTTGGCCGTGCCGTGAGAGGCACGATGGGCATTCATCTGGTCATGGGCGTCGTAGTTGCCGCAATTGCCTGGGCGCTTGCTCCCTTAGCCGCCGAACGCATTGCAATCGTCGATGCCGGTTTGCAGGCCGCTTGCCTTTGGTCCCTGCGCATTGCCAGCGTTCTCATTCTCATTCGCGCGATTGAAACCGTATGTGTCAGCACGCAGCGCGCGTTTGAGCGCTATGGTGCTGCAGTGAGCGCCTCCGTCGTTGGCCGCCTGCTCGCACTGGCCTCCGCCGCAGTTCTTCCTCTGGCAGGGATCGGCGTTTTCGGCATTATGGCAGCGACGGCGATCTTCCTCGCGCTAGCCCTTGCTCTTCAGCTTTTCCAGCTCTCGCGCCTTCTCGGGCCTGGTGTTCTCGCGCCCTCTTTCGATCGAGATGCCCTGACCGCTCTCCTGGGCTTTGGCGTTTTCACTTGGCTGCAGGCCGTCGCCGGTGTTGCCTTCGCACAGGCAGACCGCCTCATTACGGGCATGTATCTAGGTGCCGCCACCGTTGCGTTGTATGCCCTGTGCGCGCAACTTGCACAGCCCATTTACGGTATGGCTGCTGCGGGACTGCATTTTCTGTTTCCCTATGTTTCCGCTCGCACAGCGCCGGATTCTCTCCAGCGTGTACGCCGCGCCATCGTGGTTGCGTTTGCCGCCAACCTGCTCGTCGTCGCGACTGGCGCTTGCGTGCTGCTCTTCTTTGGCGGGCGACTGCTCTCGGCCTGGGTCGGCTCCTCTGTCGCACAGGCGGGTGCACCAGTGCTGCCACCGCTCGTCTGGAGTACTGCGGCGCAGGGGCTCAGCATTACGGGTACCTATACGCTTCTCGCCCTTGGACGCGTCCGGTGGGTCACCTTCTTGAACCTTGCGGGCGGCGCAGCCATGCTGCTCGCGGCGCCTCTTCTCGTTCCTAGATTTGGTGCACAGGGCATGGCGACGGCCCGGCTTTTCTACGGACCCTTCACCCTGCTCGTCTACGTTCCGCTCCTCTTGCTTCTCTTCGGGGGAACCTGCGCGACCTTCCGCGCACGCGCCGCAGTTGCCGCGTGTGAGGAGGCGGGCCAATGAGACCACAAGTGGAAGTGGCTCCGAGCGAAGAATGCCTCGCGGCCGATCTCCCCAGCAATCACCGCGCTACACCGGTTGCCGACGTGCTCGGTGTTCGTGTCGACGCCGTGAACATGGAGTTGGTGCTCGCCAGACTCGCGCAGATGCTTCGCGATCGCGAAAAGGGCTATCTCTCCGCAATCACGGTACACGGCGTGATGGTCGCACAGCGCGATCCGGAGTTTGCAACTGCATTTGCTGACGCGGCCATCGCGATTCCCGATGGCACACCAATCGCATGGGTAGGGCGACTGCAGGGACATCGCGAGATGCGGTACGTGACTGGACCAGCCCTGATGCGCGAAGTCTTTCTTCGTGAGGAGTTCGCGCACTGCACGCACTTCTTCTATGGGGGCGACGACGGCGTCGCGGAGGACTTAGTTACGTACTTCCGAAAGATCGCTCCCTGGGCCAGGATTGTCGGCACCTTCACTCCACCGTATCGTCCGCTCACCAAGGCAGAAGAGCGTTTGCTGATTGCGCGGATCAGACGCTGCAAACCCGACATGATCTGGGTAGGTCTTGGTACGCCCAAACAGGATAAGTTCATGCGGCGCTACCTTCCTCTGCTCAATACTTGCCTGATGTTCGGTGTTGGTGCGGCATTCGATTTTCACACCGGCCGGATTCAGGACTGTCCTGCCTGGGTGAAAGAAGCCGGCCTGCAATGGATTCACCGCCTCATGCAGGATCCAAAGCGCCTGTGGCGACGCTATCTCTGCGACAACCCGGCCTTCCTTTGGCGCCTTGCGCTGCAGTTGGCCGGCCGTCGCGCTCGCCCATTCGTGAGTCGCGATCAATCCCCGCATCGAAGGGGGCCCAGCTTCGACGCCCTCTGCGACTCTGACTGACTTCCGACTCAATAGGTGGGCTTTGAACCGCGATCGTACGGTTGGCCGAATTTATTCATATGCTCGGTTGGCTGCTTTGGCGAAGCCGTCGCATCGACGACGCCTAAGTCTTCGTTGCCCGTCGAGACCTGAACGCGACGTCTCAGCCGATCGAGAGCAGGTTGGGCCACTCCCTCGATCCAGACGTGCATCTCGTACGCGCCGCTTGGTACGCCTCGGATAGAATACACGCCATCTGTGCCCATCGTTGTAAACAGAGACGTAGACAGAACCAAAACAACGGCGCTCATTTCAGGATGGATGTTGCAGAAGATATACGAGACGCCTTCGCTGGAAAACGTCACTTCCTTTGTGGTCCCAGCTTCGTAGAGTCCGAGATCGAAGCGCTTGCCATTGAACAGGGAAAAGACGTTGTGAAAGAAGGGGTCGAGATTGGGGAATTGGACCTCACTTCCCACTGGAACAACAAGCATATGCGGCAGGAACATGCGGCTCTTCTGGGCTAATGTGTAGTGGCCGTCAGGCACAAATGGCTCCGATGGCGTCCCCGGCAACGGCTTGAGCCAAAGGACCACCGGTGGCATGTGCTCGTGCTGCCTTGGCTTGGGCAATCGAATCCGCACGTGGACATCTACCTTCGCCGTTCCGTCGCCATCCTGTGCGATGGCGTGCCTTGAAACGAGAATGGCGAGAAAGAGCACGAGTCCAGATAGCCGGTTCGTTCTCAGTGCCATTCTCAAAACCTGTACCCGGCTGCCACACCGATCACGTCGCTGGAGTTCGTAGCTCCATTGGCGGGCGAGGAAGCAATCCTTCGATACTCGAGGGAGAAGAGAAGATAAGCACTCGGGCTATAAATGATGTTGCCTGTGATGGTCCGATTGCGGGCCAGGTTCTGGTATGGCGAAGTCGCTGTTCCCGCATACGGGCGAAGCTGCCCGGCAGGAACCTCATCGGCGCCGAGAGCCTCGTTGAACGTGAGTCTCTGGCCGACCCTCTGCTTCCACTGCACCCATCCCCCTACATCGTCCAGCGTCCTGAAATAGTAACTGCCATCGTCCAACTCGAAAACGTAGTCCTTGTATGCACCGCCTCCGAGTCCGCCGAGGGCCTGCCCGCGGTAGAAAGCCCCACTGACCTCCATCCGCGCTGGGAGCGGCAGCCGATAGTCGAGTGTTCCTGCCCAGGTGTCGAAGTCCGTGCCTCCGATGCTGCGATGCGGCGCAAAAAGGCCGCCGATTCCAATCTGGCTTCCCTGCTCCGGCGGTCCGCCGGGTAGCGCAATCCGCGCCTCGACGCCTGGCCATCGACTCGACTCGGCCGTCGACTTGGTGAGCACCACTCCATTCGCGGCTGCCAGGCCATCGGTGTACGGCGCGTCGGGAATGTCGATGAGCGCCGCCTGTGTGCGCAGCAACGGCCGAGTGCCGAATCCCAGATCCTGTGTGACGCCGAATTGCGGGCTCCAGTTCCACAGGTCTCCCGACCATGCCAACGGGGGTTCGGCAATGGCCGTTAACGAGTCCGGAACATTCGGACTAACGAGGGGTCTGTCCATCGAGAAGAACAGCTCTGTGTGATCCCAGTCCAGAGCCGCATGAGCCGTGCGCAAGCGGACCAGATCGACTCCATATCCGTTCGCATACCCTCCTGCAACTGAGTTTCCATCGAAATCCACGCGAAGGTCTCCGTGGCTCCGCGCGCCCAGAAGATGAGGTCCCCGCATGTCGAAGCCGAGAATCGTCTGACGTATCGAGGCACCCGTGCTGCCTGCGCCCGGCACTGCAAGCGTCGGGGTTGCGGACATGTCCACATTCCGCGTGTTCACGAATCCGTTCATCAGAACGAGCCCGATCACTTTGACCGGAAACTTCGACTCGCTTTCGACCTTGGTCTGCTCCTGTACGGCAATCTGCGTCTCCTGAACTGCCTGTCGCTCTCGCAGTTCATCGACTTGTGCTGCCAGCTTTGCTGCGTCCGATTCTCCAGTTTGACCGGCGGAGGATTCTGTCGGCATTCTCTCTGAGGCCTGCAGTGCTCGAAGCTGTGCTCGCATCTCCTCCAGTTGCCGCTGCGAGGCCTCCAGTTGCGCCTGCACGCGGTTCATTGCCTCCGTCAGCTGGCGGACTTGCTCCGCAACACTTTCTTGTGCCAGGGAGGGAATGTTGATCGTCATAAGACTCAATAGAGTCAGGCCCGCCGTGCATCGTGGCAGGCTCCAGAAAGATAGACGAGACGGCATCGAGCGGTTTCGACTCATGCGGTTCTCACCCGTGTTCGCTCTTCCGATGCCGGCGCTCCCTGCTCGGTGAGTCCGCGCGCAATCGACATGCGGAAGATGGTTTCTCCGGGGCGACTGCTCACGAGGATCACGTCGCCTCCATGCTCGGCAGCGATGCATTGCGCCAGCGTCAGACCCAGTCCGGAGCCCTTCTGCTTTCCCTCACTGACAAACGGCTCAAACAGCGTGGTTCGAATATTCTCGGGGATGCCGTCGCCGTTGTCTGTAACACCCAGAATAATCTCCGTAGAGCGCACATCGAGGCTCACCGCCACTCTTCGCGGATCGTTCTTCGAGTGCGGAGCCTGACATGCGTTCAGGACCAGATTGTAGATGGCGCGCTCGATCTGTTTCCCATCGACGAGTGCCACGGTGTCCGCGGGGGTTTCGCTGCGGAGGGTGATTTCGACGTTGGCTGTGTCAGGGTGCGCTCGGGCCATGGCAACCGCCCGATCCACAAGCGTCGCGACCAGCTGATGCGAACGCCGAATGCCCGGCCCACTTCTGCTGAAGATAAGCAGGGATTCGAGCAACTCAGTGGTACCGTCGACGGCAGTACGAATCTCGCTCAGAATGTCAGTGCGCTCCTCATCCGTCAAACGACCCGACGCGAGAAACTCGGCGTTGGCGTAAACTGCCGCAAGATAATGGCGCAGATCGTGTGAAACCGAGCTTGCCATTCTTCCGATTGTGGCCAGCCGTTCCGATTCGAGCAACGCCTGATGTGTCGTGAGAATTTCCTGTCTCATGCCGGCGAACACGGTGCTCAGTTCGCGCACCTCCTTTGTGCCGCGGTAGGGCAGGATATGGGCGCTGTCGCCTGCCGCGAAGGCGCGTACGCCAGTCGCCAGCTGCTCCAATGGATGCGTAACCGCCCGGGAAAGCACCGTCATCAGGACCGTGCCGGTGAGCAAGGCAAGCAGTCCGGCGATCAAGACGAGCCGGTCGATCTCGCGAATCGATCGCTCCTTCTCATCCAGCGACTTCAGCTCCACGAGTTCGAGCGGCGCGGAAGCGTGCGACGATAGATCCCGCTCGACCGCAAGGTACTGTTCGTTTCCCAGCGTAACGGTAACAGCCTGCTCTTGTTCTCCCTTCGCCGGAACGGGATGGGCCGTGAGTTCTGACTGCAGCGCAGTGGTGAGCGATCCTGCCAGCACCCGATTTCCAGACAGGAATGCCGCGTCTACGCTTGTCGCATTGCTCAATTGAGCGACTGTCGCGCGGTCGATCGCGAACCCGCTGATGACATAGCCCAGGATCGTGCCGCTCGCCTCACTCCCGAAATACAATGGCCGCACAGAGGTAGCAAAAAGGCAGTTTCCGCTGATCACGTAAGGGCGGGGTGACGCTTCCAATACCGAGCCCAGGTCGGTCCGCAAGTTTGCGCTCGTTGTCGTGTTCGCGGCATAGGCAGCGACAATCCGCCCGTCCCGGTTTGCCAGCGCGAACAGATCGCTTCCACTAACCTTCCAGAATCGCGCCCCCCCATCTTCAATCGTCCTGTCGTCGCTGGTCGTCATTAGCGCCTTGAGGTCCGGCAAATCGGCCAGAAGGGCGTTCTCGCGGTCCAGAGCCGTCATGCGCTGGGCCTGAAGATTTTCGAATGTCGCAATCGACCGCGAGAGGTCTGCAGAAAGATTCGCTGTCAGGACGCTCTCCAGTCGGCGACGAACCGCCAGGAGGCTAACGAAGGTGGATGTAGCGATGATGACTGCCATCGCGGAGATCAGCAGCACGCGCGTCCGAATACCTCGTCTCTCCGGGCGCTGCAAGGTCATGGAACTCGAGGAACTAGACTTCTTGTCCGCAACTTTCAGGTCAGGGGACAAATTTGTATCCTGCGCCATAGATTGTCAAAAGGTGACGAGGATTCGATGGATCGGGCTCGAGCTTCTGTCGTAGCTTCAGAATCTGATTATCGACCGTGCGCGTGGTTGGATAGCAATTGTAGCCCCAAACCTCGTTCAGCAGCTCTTCGCGGCTCAAGACTCGTTCGGCATGTTCAGTAAAGAATTTCAAGAGACGGAACTCGTGCGACGTGAGAGGAATCGGGACTTCTCCGCGGCGCGCCGTCATTTTTTGAAAATCGAGCTCGCACCCTGCAAAGCGATAAGTCGTCGCGGCGGTAGGCTTGCGCCTGCGCCGAATTGCTGCCTGAACCCGTGCCATCAGTTCGCGCGGGCTGAATGGCTTGGTGACGTAGTCGTCTGCACCGAGTTCAAGGAGCAGTACCTTGTCCACAACTTCGGCAATTGCGCTCAACACGATGACCGGCGTGTCGTTCGAGATCGCCTTCATGGTTTGGCACAGCTCGCGACCGGAGATCTCAGGAAGGATTAGATCCAGAATGACCGCAGTCGGCCGATGGGATCGAAACAAATCCAGTCCGAGCTGCCCGTCGCCGGCGGTGACAACGTCGTAGTGCTCGACTGCGAACACGCGCTGCAGTACCTTCTGCATCCGTGGATCATCTTCGACGATCAGGATCGTGCCCAGACGCGGCGTCGAGGCGCTTCCCTCTTGTTCACCCACCGATAGTTCCAGTTCCTTGACCATGCATCTATTGTCCCTCTGAAACGAATAAGTTCCGAAACGATATCACCTGAAATGACAAAAAGGTGACATTTTATGGCCCAGCGGCTAACTGCGATAACCGCCGGATAACGCGAAAGTTACATCCCTTCTCCGCTTCTAACCCGCGGCATGCTAAGTGCTCTGTATCTCTGGCCAGCCGTGCTTGTCTGGAGTCGGCGATACAAGATGACAAGTTTCTCAGCAATTTCAGAAGCAGAGAGCCAAGGCATCGGCGCAGGCAGAATCCGCGGCAACCGGCGTGCCCGTCGGATCGCGACGACAAAGCCGGCGACCTCATCTTGGCCAAGCAGAACATAGTGACAGGCGTTTCCACCCACCTCACGAAAAGCCGGAATGTCCGAGCACACCACGCGGCAGCCGGCCATCAGCGCTTCGACCACCGGCAGCCCAAAGCCTTCCAGCAGAGAAGGCGCTAGCAGCAACTCACAGTTGCGATAGCACCATTGGAGTTCCGTATCCTTGATGCCGCTCAGCAGGACGACGCGTCGGTCGAGCCGAGCGAGTTCAACCTGCTTACGAATCCGGTCGGTCTCCGGCCCGGTTACCCCGACAACCACGAGCTGAGTTTCCGGGTCAATCGAGCCCGTACTCAGCGCTTCATCGAACACCCTCAGCGCGAGCGCGATGTTCTTGTTGCGACGATGTTGCGCCACGCACAGCAGAAAAGGTTGCCCACGGTGCAGTGGCTGGGGGCCACGTGAAGAACCAATGCACACTGGCTCGACTGAGTTCAGGACGGTGACAGCCTTGTCCGTGGCAAGGCTACCGAACCAATGGGCTAGCCGTTGCCTTGTGCTCTCGGATACACAGGCGATCGCATCGACCGCGCGTAGACACTGTCGCAACACCTGGCGGTTCAGAATGCTCTTCACGAATCCGAAGTTCTCGGGAATGTCGAAAGGATAAAGATCGTGCAGACTTGCTACGACGGGGCAACGAAAGTCCTTCGTCGACACCGGCATGGGATAGCTGAGATGCACTACGTCCGCGCTCAATTGTTCGGCGACGCTCGGCAGTTCCGAGTAGTACCAAAGATTGCGGAAGACAGTTTCCCTTCGAATTGTGACCGGATGGACATGAAGCCTCGAGTCCTGCCGCGCAATCGCCTCCGTGTAGGTTTGCTGCTGCCAGGCACCCGCGAGCAGGTGCACTTCCGAGATCTCCGAGCGGGTCAGCAACCCCCGTACTACGTTCGCGGCGTGGCGTGAAACGCCGTTAAGATGCTCAGGGGCCGAGAGTGCCGCAACGACGATCTTCATATCGTTGCGTTCCTCCTGCTGAGCAGGTGGGACATGTTTTGGCCAACGGGTGCCGAAGCAACCTCCATTGAGCGGAGCTCAACCTCGATCAGTGCACTCAGCAATGTGATTGTCCACAGGGGAAGCAGTAGGTCGAACGGCTCCGCTTCCGCCAATCCTCGAATCATCACGAAGACAAGGATCGTCACAAGGGCCGTACGCATCGATCCAGGAGCTAGCTTCCGTATTCTTCGAAACAGGCTTCCGTAGACCCCAATGAGCAGCACAACGCCAGTCACACCGTAGGCAAAGAATTGCTGCAGGAGTTCGCTTTCCGCGTGTCGCGCTTCGAATTGGTCCACCCCAAACGGAGGCATGACCTTCCACAGCGCATCGAATCCGTTTCCAAACCACGGCTTCGCAATCGCCGCAGTCAGGGCGTAGGCCCAGATCGCTGTACGCCCCGTAAACGTTTCGGCCTGATTACCCGCTGTCGTATAAACGTCGTAGTAGCTCTCGTAGAGGCCCCAGAAGGTTAAGCCCACTGCAAGTGCAGCGCCCATGATCAGTAGTTTGGTTCTACGGCTCATTGTCTTGTCCCGTATGAACAGAAGGCCTTCGCTCAGCAGAAATGCAACCAGCGTGGTTTTGCTCAGACTGCGGACAAGCGTGACGGTCAAAAAGCCTGCGGTCAGACCCCACTTCCGATCGCCGCGACTCATCAAATACTGCGCCAGAAGCACGGCGAAGGCGCACAGATTGCCGATTTGGTTGGTGTTCAAGTACTCCGCATCGCCAAGACGCAGATCTGCCTGGGCAGGCATGAGCCACGCGATCGTGGCCAAAACACAGGTGCTTGCAATGAAGCCCTTGATGACCGAGTGCGCCACCACTTCTGCCCGACCCGCCCGCAGTATCAAAACCACGATGGCTACATCGGCAACCACGCCGCACCAATACAGAAACGACGCGGGGAGCGAAACGGCGCCGCTCCACGCAAAGCTGCATCCGGCAAAGGCCAGATATGCCGCGACCCATCGAAAGCTCGGGATGAGTGCGATCCTGCGCAGGGACTGTTCTGCCTTCCCAATAGCTTGAAAGGCGACAATGAGCAGCAGAGCAAAATCTATCGCGAGTACCGCAGCGGCTCCCGTCTGCGGCTCCATCAGAAACCACCGTACGGCGATCAAGACAATAGCTGCGCGAAAGGAAAAGAAGAATCCGACCAGCGCGGGCGTCGTGACCAACGGCCGCTCATTCGTGGACACGTGCCCGTCGGCAAGCGCTATCTGCGGAATAAAACGATCGGCGATCATCGGCGCAACCGCCGGAAACCGAAATCACCGCGCAGGCCTGTCCGTGCGTCTTCCAGAATTTCCAGCACGAGTTGGCGCCGGGGGTCGCCGGGATCCAGCCTCGTCCAGCGATCGTCAAACAAGATGCCACCAGCCGCTACTCCGATGGTTAGAAGAGTCAGCGCAAGGGACAGCAACAATCGCGGTGGAAAGGACTTCTTTTCCGGTACGCCGGGCGAATCGATCACGCTCACGACAGGGATGTCCCTCGCCTCCTGGATGCGGGCAATTTCGAATTGCTGGGTAAGAAGCTCGAAAACTGTCTCCTGAGTCTTCACGGTGCGATAGAGGTCTGCCCAGGGCACAGCCAGCCGTGGAAGCTGCCGCAGCGGCGGGTAAAGCGCGTCCCCGTCATTTTCGCCGTTGTTCGCGGTTGTATCGGACGCCGACGAAAGCTGCGCCGACGTACCTCCCATCTTAGCCAGCTCCTTCTTCAGGTCCGCGACCCGTGCCTCGGCCGAACGCACGCGCACGTTGCTATCGCCGTAAACCTGTCGCAGCGAATCCAATTCGCCCTGTGTCGCAATCAACTCCCCCTGCAACTTCGCGCCTGCATCCACCATGGCGCGTGCCTGTTCATGAATGTCCACGGTCGAGTGCGTGCTCGAGAAATCGCCCAGTGCCAGCTGTGCGTTCTCAAGATCGTTCTTTACTGAAGCAAGGCGGCGTTCGATGAACATGCGCTCGCGACGCGCCGAGGAGGCGCTGGTGCGGTTCAGGAGCAGATTCAGTTGGTCCAGATAGCCCTGCGCCAGATCCCGCGCCCGCGTTGGATCGGTGTCTGTCACCGTCACGGTGATCACACCACTCTTCTTGTCTTCGGCAATCGCGGTGTGACGCAGAAGGTACTTTGTCGTGTCCACGCGATAGCGCTTGTGATAGGCCTTCTGCAATCCGAAGCGATCGATCAAGGCGCCGGTCACTGTTCCGCTGCGCAGCAGATCGACATACAAAGCGCCGTTCCCGCGTCCGCCGAGAAAACTCGCGGCCAGCGCACCCAGGCCGTCAAGCCCACCCAGGCTTCGTCCGGCAAGTGCGGCAAGCATGGCGGTTCCCGAGCTTCCGTTCTCCGGCGGCATGATCCGCGCCGTCGATTCGTAGCGTTTAGGAATAAGAAACGCAATCGCAAGACTGATCACGAGAGCGATCGCAGCGACGCGAACAAGCAGCCGGCGTCGGTCCCAAAGCACGGCCGCATTGACCACCCAGTTGGGCGCAAATATGCGTGCAGCCGGACTCGCGGATGAGTCGAGTTCGTTCTCCAGCAACAGCGATTCGCGTTCGATGCTCATCGTTCCTACAATCCCGCGACCGCAGCCGTAATCGCGATCGATGCGGCAATTTGTGCCGTGCTCAGCAGATTGCGCCACAGAAGCGACGGTCCCACGATCTTTTGCGGAACGACGATCACGTCTCCCGGATCGAGGCGTGTCGACAGAACATCGTGTGTGTACCAATCTCCTGAGTTATGCCCAACCACCGATCCGTTAGCGCGAATAATGAAGACCTGGTGCCGGTCTGCAATCCTTGTTGCACCTCCGGCCCGCTGCAAATACCAGCCCGCCGACTTGGCGGGAGAGAAGGTGATGGCAACTGCGTTGTATACCTGCCCTGTGATCAGCACAAAACCGGGTCTCTTGGGAACGCGCAACAGATCGTCGCTCCGCACTTCGATATCTGCCGGAGTCCCGGCCCAGCTGTCGATGTCTGCATTGACGTGAATCACCAGGCGTCCGGTCGCAGGCTGACTCTTCAACTGGGCGAGCACTTGTTCCTGCTGCTGCTGAATCAGCTGAAGCGTGGCTGCCGAATCGCCTCCGCCGAGATTCGGAGACATGCGGGCCGCAGCCGAACTCGTCTCGATCTGCCGAATCAGCTCCTCGCGGCTCTTCTCTTCCAGCGTTCGGACCTCGGGCCGCGTGAGCACGGCTCCTTCCGGGTATGCCGTCTCACGGAACCCTCCTGCTCGGCGTAACACGTCACTGAGGTGTTCGCCTTGCTGAAACCCATAACTGCCGGGATGAGCGACCTCACCCTCAATCGTGATCGATGCGCCGATGTCGCTCCATCCGGTGATCTGGTGAATCGTCAGCACGTCGCCCGCCTTCAGCGCTGTGTCGGCATCGCGATCGTCTTTCAAGACAGCCTCGCCGATGCGCAGATCGTGCCGCTCGCCAACGATCTTCACGCCGTTCACAACCCGGTAGCTGATGAGATCGGCATCGCCCAGCAGCGCGTCGCGCTTGAAGCCTCCGGCCATACGCACAAGCTGCGCCGCCGTCATTCCCTCCGACAGAGCGTAGGACCCCGGACGCATCACTTCGCCGCGCACCGCAACGTTCGGCGCATCCTGTTCGTAGCGTCCAAAGACGCGAATCGTGTCGAAGGGCTGCAGGGTCAGATTCGAGTTGCCGATGAGTGCATCGGGCACATCAAACTCGATCGTTTCGGCGTGCAGATCAGGAGGAACAAGTCGAATCAGCTCGCCTTGGACGGCCGGCTCGGGCAACAGATCCTGATAGCTGTGCAGCACATCGTTGAGGCGCATGCCATCGCGATACGCCACTCGGCCCGGCCGCACCACGTGACCCTCTACATACACCACACGTTCGCTATAGGGCAGTATCGGCGCAACACGGACCCGATCGCCATCCTTTACTTCAAACGCAGCGATGGCGTCTTTCGCGGCGTTTTGCGTGCTCGCCGCGTCCATGCTTAGTCCAATGGTTTCGCGTTGTTGATGCGCGTCGATGCGCTCCAAGGTGATGTGGCCCAGCGCCGCCGCCACCGTCACTCCACCTGCTTCGTCGAGGAGCACCGCAAGACTCTTTTCCTTGTTGAGCTCGTAAATTGCCGGGCGCTTCACGGCACCATAGACTGCCACCTGCGGGCCTGCCGGGGGCACCAGCAGCGTGTCTCCGCCTTCGAGACGATCGTCGTCTTCGCGTATGCCACGAAGCAAAAAATCGTAGAGATCGATTTCGCCGATGACCTTGTCGTTTCGCTGATGGCGCAGCACTCGCAACGAGCCTGCGGACGTCGGTCCGCCTGCAGCATACAGTGCGCTCAGCGGTGAAGCGAGCGAACTGACGTCGTATGCGCCGGGCCGCTGCACATCGCCAACCACGTAGATGCGGATGGTGCGTAGGCGGGCAACGGTGACGGCCACGTGTGCATTCCTGAACTGAGTCTGCAGCGCGCTCGCGATCACGCTCTCTGCATGGCCGAGGCTCAGCCCAGCGACCTGAACCTCCCCTGATTCTGGCAGCATGATGCGGCCTCCGCGGTCCACGACGCGCGGCAAGGTCTGCGTTACTCCACCCCACAGGTCGATGCTGAGCGTGTCACCCGGACCAATCACGTAATCAGGCCCAATGGGAATGTCGAGCGGCTGCGACGCGGAGGCAGAGCCCGTGCTTAGCCCTGCTGCAACAGCTGTGCTTCGATTGACGAAGACTTCAGATCCGAATCGCCTCAACTTCTCCGGCGAACTCGGAATCTGCGTGTAGAGGTCGCGCAGAGCCGTCAGGTTGTAGGGAGCAGGACGGCGCAACACCTGCGGCTCATCGGTGCTCGTGTGCGTTTCGCTCGGGGCGCGGTTTCGTTGCGTTTCAGCCGCGGCTTGTACCGGAACCCGCCCTGTGTTCCCAGCCTCCGTCGCGGTCGTACTGAGGCTCGTGGGCAGTCCTTGCTGGCCGGGTTGGACTTGGGAACTGAACGGTGATCCGCCAGGCAATGGTGTTTGCATCAAGCCCGATCCAGCTATTGAGCTGTCGCCGCCAGTCATAGCAGCGCGCTGCAAGTCTTCATCGGAGACGAAGCCACGCGCACGTAGAAACGCGGTGATTCCCGCGCGCACTTCGCGGCTCGTCGCAATCTGGCTGTAAAGCGCTTCGTCAGTGATCGAATCGGGCTGGACGGGTGTCCCCTGCTGCGACAGCGAGTCAGCGAGATACGACTTCAGCTCGACGACCACTTCGGGACGTTCCTGGAGAATCATTTGAATCTGCGTGGCCGACAGGACAACACCGGTACCTCTGTCCTGGCTGTCCGTCGCCGTTGCCGACGCCTCGGCGCCTGTATCGGCGGTGCCTGGCGCACCCGGCATCGCCGACTGGGACGATGCGGTTGCTTGCCCGCCTCCGGATGCCGCCAAAGTCGCGGGAGCTTGCGCGGTAGCCGCCAGGCTGTTCAGGCAGATCGATACGCCACATATCACCGCGCGACTCCAACGCTGCAGCGCAGTAGACGAATCTGGCATGAAGCGTGTCATTGCGACATCTCCGTCAAGCGCCGCTGCCAGCGTGAGAGCTCGATCGCATAGCGCAATCCTTCAACAATGTGGAATTGGAGCCGCGCGAATAAAAACCCAATCTCGGTGCGATATCGTGTTAGCCGTTGCAGCACGGATTCCCCCGGTTCGCCCCGCGTGATCGACGGAGGCAGGTGTGTCGGAAAGACCAGCTTCCGGATCGCAGGCCGGCTGGACGATTCGCTGCGCAACTCCTGGCGGAGGATCAGGTAGAGCTTGTTTCCCGGCGAGTCAGTGTGCAACACACGCATGCCGAATGTCTCCAGCCAGAGGCGGACATTCTGTGGCAGCTTGTCAATTGCAGCGCGCGCGCACGCATTCTCCTCAATAGGGCCGAAGGTGAGGGATGCCAGCAGTAAGGCAGCGCCAAGCGCTATTTCCGTCTGCGGCTCCAGTGCAACGACCGACTCGACTTCCGCCCAGAAGGTCGCATCGCCACGCCGTGCCTGCACGTGACGCCAGAACTCGAGAACCCAGGAAACGCGTGTGTGCTCTCCGCAGAGATGCTTGAACAGATGCGCACTCTGCTGCACCAGCATGTCGGCGGGCGACAGCGTTGGAATCGGAACGCCACTGAATTCACGCACCTGCGCGCGAGACAGCCGGTCGCTTCTTTGTCCGCCCCGGCCGGGGGCCGTCGAGAGCATGTGCAATTCGAGTGAACGTTGCGAATGGACCCGATAGATCTTTCGGATGTCGGGCGCAGAGGATTGCCCCGCAGTAAACTCCATGCTGTTCCCGCAGACGGCGTGCAGTGTGTAGCCAAACGCCATCAGGACATGCCGTGCAGCCGTGGCGTCGCCCGCGGCCACCATAAAATCGAGATCGATCTGCCACCGAAGTGCGCAGTCCGGAACAGAGTCCGGCATGAGGGTGATGCCCTTGAGGAGCGCGAACGCGATGCCGCAACGGCTCATTGAGTGGCTGATGGCACCCGCCTCCGCGAGGAGTGCCTTCGTCCGTACGCGATTGTCCTCGAGATCTTGCCGGAAGCGCTGCCGAATCGATTCAGGCAGGCATCGTTCCAACCCGAGTTCGCCGAGCCGATCGAGCAGATAGAGCGCGAGCCCGCTGATGTCGAGCCAATAGAGAATGTGCCGCCAGTCTGCAAGATCGAAGCCCGCAAAGCGCGCATCAACCTCGGGAGCCGCGCAGTAGAAACTGGCCAGCACGGCCTTCTTCAGCTGGGTGGCGCGCCTTTTCGATCTGCCGAATTGTAAAAGAGTGCTCATCGCAATTAATGGCTGTACATTTCTGGTTCGCCTTGACTGCCCGCCGGCGGCAGATGGCGCAGATAGACAACGATCGACCAAATCTCGTCGTCGCTTAGGATGCCCTTCGCGCCGGGCATTCCGCTTGGCCAGATGCCGTAGTCGATCACCCGCTTCAGCTGGCCGTCTGTGTAGTCCTGCACATCGCGCGACGCGAGCGAGGGAACAGGTGGAGATATACGATCGGCAAAAGGCACGCCGGTGTTCTGCCCATCGTTTCCATGGCAGGCCACACAATAGTGCGAAAACGCTTCTTTCCCATCGGCGATCGTCTCCGGTGTAGCGGCAAATGGATTCTTCTCGTTCTTGTTACCCACCAGAAGCCGATGCTTCACACTCGTCACGACACGTGTCTCGAACTTCCCGGGCGGGTTCGCCTTGCAACCTGAGATGGGCAACAGAAGCGCAACTGAGACAAGACAGGCCATGCGACGCATTCCTAGTCCACCACGTGGAGCTTCAGCGTCATCGAACCGTGTCCCATACCGCAGAAGACAGAACAATGTCCGACAAATGTGCCTGTCTGGCTGGGCGTAAAGCGAACATCCGAAGTTCCGCCTTTGCCGACTTTCACCTCGACATTCAACTCACGGAAGCGCAAGCCATGCGGCACATCCGTGCTCTTCAGCACCAGATCGACGGGCTCACCCTTCTTCAGCGTGATCTCCGTGGGCTCAAAGGCAAACCTCTTTGCAGTGACTTCAACGTGGCGCGGGACAGCCTCGGCACGAGCCTTTGACAACAGCTCATACGATCCTGCGATCAAAAATGTAAGAACGAAGGCCAAATACGATCTGCGCATAAACTCCTTCACCTGTTGGAAATCTGCCCGGCACGAGCCGACCTGCGGCTCGACCAATCGGATTCGTGATTCCGAGAAACCCAGTCCATGCGACCGCGTTCTAAACCTAACCAGTCGCACGGGCGGGGGTGTCATGAATGTGTCATGAGATTGTCAGGGATTTGTTGCCGCTTCCATCGCACGCGAAACAAAGGCCCGCGGACCGACATGCGTCGGGTCCACGGCTCCTGCCTCGAGTCGTCGCGGGCCAAAATGACAATGCCCTGACATTCACAAGACAGCCTTCTGACACACGTGAGCGCGGCCTCGCTCAGCATGGAGCCATGTCGGATGTCTCGCGTACCAAATTGCCTCCCGCGATTCGGCGCCTTGCCGCGGCTGCTGCGCTGATCGCCAGTATTCAACTTGCCGCACTCTGTGCAACGGCACAGGACACTCCACTGATTTCCGGCGGAGTTGGATTCTTCACAAGCACCAACGGTGGAAACACGACGTATCTTCCCGTGCTTTCGCCGCTGCTCGCCGCTCCCATTGGCTCGCATTTGCTTGTCGAGAGCCGCGCCAACCTCATCGAGTCGTTTTTTCTGAAAGGCAACGGCGAGCCCGGATACACGAGTGCGCCTTTCCTCAACCTGACGTTCCTCCAGGCTGACTATCTGGTCTCTCCGCACCTGACCATTGTGGGCGGAGAGTTTCTGACGCCATTCGCCACCTATAACGAACGCCTGTCTCCCATCTGGATCGGCAACTTCGAAGACGGCCCACTCATCCTGCCGCTCGGCACCATGGGCACAGACTCGAGCGTCGGCGGCATGGTGCGCGGCTCGGCCGTGTCCACCGCGAAATACTCCGTGGACTACACCGCCTACTTCTCCGCGACGAGCACGAATATGCAATTCAACGCGGAGCGCTCCAGCGGAGGACGTTCTTCGATCTACTTCCCTCAGGCGGGACTTGAAGTTGGCGGATCGTACGGGCGACTGTTGCAGGGCACGCACCAGAACTTCGCCGGTTTTCACGTGTGGTGGGAACCGATCGACAGCCCGTTCAGGCTGCGCTCTGAATATGCGCACGGTGAGCATTCGCAGGGTTATTGGATCGAGACCGACTACTGCCTCTCGCATTTTGGTGGAGCTGACAGTATCACAGGCAGGATTGAGCCTCTGTTCCGTATGCAGCAGACTTTTCGCAATAGCCCCGATCCGAGCGACGGGTTGCCCTCGGCTGACGCCAAACGTGCCGACTTTGGGCTGGACTATCACCTGCCGCACGAGGTCCGCATCAACACCAGCTATTCCCGCCAATTCTCTGCCACGGGCAACCGCAATGTGTGGGAGACCGGCATTGTCTACCGCTTTCTCTTTCCCACCTGGAAGGGCAAATAATGCGAATTTTGAAGATCGTGTCATCGTCGTTGTTTTTCGCTGTCGCTTTGCTTCTGGCAACCCAGACGCGCAGTCTGGCTGCTGTGTCCACCGCTGCAGGTTCCGGCAAGCAAGACAAAACCTCTCGTCCTGAAGCGCCAACGGAAGGAGAGCGCGCCTTTCGCCAGAATTGCTCACGTTGCCATAACGCGCCGGAGAGCTTTTCCCCACAGATCTCCGGCACCATCGTCCGGCATATGCGCGTGCGCGCCAATTTGAGTCAGGAGGACGAGCGCGCGATTCTCAAGTTCCTGAATCCGTAAATCTCGCCGGCCCTAAGATCGGGGCCTTGCTTACTGTCGTGGCGAGGCCCGTCCGGTTGAACGTAGAAAGGCGATGATGTCAGCACGTTCTTCGGCGCTTGGCACGCGAAACGCCATGTCGTTGTTGGGGATCACGGACTCCGTATCTGTCAGCCATTTGTCCAGCAAGGCCTCATCCCAGGTAATCTGCGCAGCTCTTACTGCATCGGAATACTGAAAGCTGGTGACTGTGCCCGCTTTCCGCTCATATACATCGCGCAGGTGCGGCCCTTCTTTGTTCTGATCCAGCGAGTGACAACCGGTGCACCGCCTCTCGAACAGAATCTTGCCGCGCTCTTCGTCAGCTGCTCCGTTGCCGGATCCATAGCTCGCTGGAGGAACGGCGAAGAGTGCCACGGTTGCCAAGGAAATGGCTGCGGCGCTTGCGATCGTCGCGACCCCCACAATCTTCGCCGGCATATCTTCATCTCTTCGCATCGTGTCTCCGTATCTCAGGCCGCCGAACTCTGGGGCCGCTGTTCCGCGCCCGACAACGATGCATCCACAATCGCCAGTGAGTGCTGCTGCGCCACGAAGCTCACCTCGGTGATACCGAGGACATCGCGCAGTTTTTCTGCCGGTACCTTCATCGGCCCCGGGGACGGCGCACTGCCGGGCGCGGGCTGCGGAAACGCTGTCGACGTCGCGGTATGGAATGCGACATTGCCCTCGACCTTCTGCATCACTTGGTGAATATGCCCGTTGAGCACGGTCACCGAGCCGAAGCGTCTCAACATCGCAAACGCCTGCTCGCTGTCCGAGGTTCCCCAGCCCCAGGTCGGATAGACGGCCCACAACGGGATATGTGCGAAGACAACAATGGGCACGCTGCTCTTCAGCCCGGCGAGATCTTTCTTCAGCCAATCCAGCTGGGGTTGGCCCAGCTTACCCATACCCTCGAGCTGAACTACGTTCACCAACCCGATGAAATGGACACCGTTGTGATCGAAGCTGTACCAGCCGTTTCCCTGCGAACCCTTACCGAAGCGGTCGAGGTACATCTTGCCGTCGTCGACCGAGGTATCGTGCTCGCCCGGCACATAGAACACCTGCCGCTTGCTCCCCAGCATTTGGCTCAGGGCGTCGAACTCCGCGGGCTTCGACGAGTGGGTCAGGTCGCCCGTGTGAATCAGGAAATCCGGTGAATGAGGCAGGGCATCGACCTTATCGAGCGCGACCTGCAACGTTGCTGTCACATCCGTATTTGCCGCCTTGTTGAAACCGAGGTGACTGTCGCTGATCTGGACAAAGCTGAAATCCGACGGCTTCTTGTGCGAGGGTTGCCCAAAGACGCGCGACACCGGCACGCCGCCCGCAAAGGTCCATACCAGGCCCGTTCCAGCCCAGGCCATACATTTCAGGAAGCCGCGCCGGTCAATGCCGTCCTGACTGATCGCGTTGTGTTCTGCGCTGAGAGTGAGTTGTGAAGGCGGTTCTAAAGGTTCGTGCGCTCTGCTCATTCTTTGGTCCTCGTCGGGCACAGTCTGTGTGCACCAACGAGAACTGAACAGGCCAGGATTTATTCCAACGGTGCTAAGAATTCTGGCAGTCAGGCCAACAGTGAACTGGACGCGCTGGATCGGATCGTGCCCCCTTCTCTAGAGGCCCGAGCTTCCGAATCCCTTCTCCGCGCGCGCTGAGACTTCCAGGGAGTCGACTTCCTCGACAGCCCCTGTTAACACCGGGACAGGAATCATCTGCGCGATCTTTTCGCCGGCTTTGAGCTCGACGGCGGTATCTCCGAGGTTGACCATCAATACAAGAATCTCGCCGCGATAGCCGGCATCGATCACACCGCCGGTTGTCGCAATCCCGCGCGCCGCCATCGACGAGCGGTCGCGTACCAACAAACCCAGCGGATCGCCGGTCTGCGGGTGACGGGCTTCGACCGCAATTCCAGTGCGGACACGGACAGTTTGGCGCGGAGCCAACATAGTGGGCTCAAGAGCAAAGAGGTCGTAGCCGAGATCTTCTCCTGCGTGGGCGACGGCGGGCGGCCGAGCGCCCGGATCAAGAAGCTTTACGCGAAGCATGGGGTCGATGGTAGCAAATCAGCTGTCTTCCAACTCGTGGGGCTCGATGATTTCTGGTGCGGAATCGCACTTCTTCCAAGATCAGCGTTCAACGAGCCGCGCACCGCTCATCTTTTCGAGAATGGCGATCGGCGCGGACTCAGGCGTGACCATCGCTGCCGGGTCGACCAGAAAAGTCTGCTCCAGGGCGTACTGGCCACCGAGCACGGCGTGCGGCACGGTCTCGGTATAGACCATCCAACTGGAGCCGGGGATGAACCTCACCTCTTCACGCGCGCAGCTTGACTGGAAGGCCGCATCCTCCTTCATGGTGTTGTGCAGCTGCATCATGAACTCGTCGTACGGCGTGCGCTTCCACTTGGGCACAAGTGAAGCCAGTCCGCTTGCCTGCGCGATCTGCTTTCCCGCACGGACCATTGGGCTGTCGGCCTGCGGTAGGGCCAGCTTGCGTGGAGCAAACACGGTGACGACTTTAGAGAACGGATCGCCGACCACCCAGTCGCGTGTGCGTGTGGGATGAATGTTGTGAAAGAAGCGCAGGATGCGCCAGCCTCGCGTGGGCCGCGTGGGAAAGGCATCGGTGTGCAGCAGATCGTTGCGGCGCCGGACCGGCAGGTCGCGGCTCTCTTCTTCGAGCGGACGGAAGCTCGCATAATCGAGACGCCAGCGGCGCTTATAAGGCGCAAGGAAATTGGTCAGGAAGGTTTCGACACCCCCAGAGTAGCGGCGCATGATCGTGTGGAGCTTCTCGACGTCGGCGGACGTAGTCGTCTTGTGATCGACACCGCTTAGCTGATCGTGGCTTGGTTTGTAGGCAATGTTCTTGTGTACACTGCTGCCGCTCTGGCGCTGGCCGAGGAGGAACTCGAGATCCTCATGCGGAATGGGCACCGGCGTCTCGGGGAAATAGAGGATACCGCCCTCCTCCAGATGCACACACCACTCTGGATCATGGTGCTTCTTGAGCATTTCGAGAGAGAGCGAGAGGACTGGCATGGCGGCGTCTACTTGCGAATCTTGGCGCGTACCCAAAGTGTGCCGAAGAAAGGCAGGGCGATGAGCAGTACCAGCACGCCCGCAGGGAGTCCAACGTCGCGGTAGCTGTCGGCGTAGTCCACGGCGTGGTGGAGCAGCCCATTCCAGACCAGCAGCGAGAAGATGGCCAGACAAGTTGTCAAGAAGAAGGTGAAGAACGCGGACGCGAGCGCGAGCAGCATGCTTTGAAAGAGACTAAAGCCTTCGAGGGGGAACCCGAGAATGCTGCCGGCAGTGCGCGGGGAATGGGCCATGGACTGCGTCACTTTCGCGACCTCTCGCGTGCAGATAGAATACAGTTTCATGGCCAGTAACGTGCAAATCGAGTTGTGGCAAGCAGAAAAGGTTGCGAGCCAGGTCACAGTGGGTCAGGCGCCGAACGGGATACGTCATGCCACGTGGGGTGAAACGCGGGTACCTGACACGGAGATCGACAAGATGGTGGGCTCTGTGCCGCAGGGCATGGCCGCTGCGCTGGCGAATCGTGCCTACTACTTTGTGCCGCTCGCGATTGCAGACACAGGCGAGACGATGATTGCGCCGTCGTATTCGGTGGACCTGGGCGACCGGGCGATCTGTCACCGCAACGCTGCTTTTGGAACGACCGAGGCCGTGTTCATCTCAACGCGGCTCGTCGAGGATCGGTTCGGACTGGCCTTCGAGTTTTTTATCAACGTCGCGCACAATTTTGTCGCTGTCGCCGGGGTGCCAGAGAGTTTTTCTTCGCTGGTGTGGTCGCAGGCTGAGGCGCAGGTGCGCGGGGAGTCGAGCCAGGATGCATGGGAAACGCGGCGGCGCGCACAGGATTCGCGCAGCGGCAAAGGCATCGACGAGCGGTCGCGCAACAGCTTTTTCGAGGCTGCCTTTTCCGACGCTCTGGCGATCTATATGCTTTCGCTTGCCGTCGATTTCGATTACCACGATCTCCGCGAGCGCGAGTATCCGTTGCTGGCCGCCCCGGCACTGGCTGAGCGCCTGCGGCATGTGGCGAACCTGTTTCCACCCAATGCGGGATACGAGTTCCAGATTCACTATCGGCGCAAGGGGTAGTAGCCGCTGTGGCAGAAAAGTCTACGCGAATAAAGTAGCTGTTCTCGCGAGCACGTCATCGAGAATCTCAGAAGGAATAGCCTCAACGCGCCGCCCATGGCGGGCTTTGATATCGAGCACGCGAGGCTGATCGCAGCGCACAGCGCCTGGCGTTTTGGTTCCTGAAAGCGGAATGGCAAACGAGATGCGACGGGTGAATGCGCCACCGCTTGTGATGGGAAGGATGACCGGCAGTTTTGTCGCCGCATTGAAACTTGTGGGCGACACGACGAGGACTGGCCGATGGCCCCGCTGTTCGTGTCCCATCGTAGGGTCGAGAGAAACCATGTAGATCTCGCCCCGCTTCATATGATTTCTCGGCCCGCCGGCCGAGCATCGACCCACTCGCGATCTTCGGCTCGTTGAGGCTTGGAATAGTCCGATCCGGCCAGCAATTCCTCGAGTGAGTAGCGGGGACGCGGCTTCGGATCGACAAGCAAACGTCCATCTTGAATGTCGATGGATACCTGTGCACCCGCTCTTAGATCGAGTGACTCAAGAATGGTTTTGGGGACGGCGAGCATCACGGAGCCGCCCACCTTGCGCAGCGTGGCAGTTGCCATTGGTCACCCTCTACTAAGATTATATCAGAATATAACTTTTAGATTGAATACAGATTCTTGCTGAGAAACTCGTTGCGGAACTTTGCGTTCGGGTCGTAGCGCCGCACCAATGCCTTGAACTCTGCGAGACGCGCGTATTGCGCCTGCAGTCGCGCAGGTGGAACTGTGAAGAGCTTGCCCCAGTGGGGGCGCGGGCCAAAGGGTTTGAGCTGTTCCTCGATCAGCGGAAGAACCTGCCTGACCTCAGACCACTCCGGCTTCCAGGTGAAGTGAATGGCGAGCGAGGGGCGCTGGTAGGCCGTGCTCATCCACAGCTCGTCGGCGGCGATGGAGCGCAGCTCGGTGACAAACAGATGCGGGGTGATGCGGTCGCGCAGTTTCTCCACTGCCAGGACCGCTTCATAGGCGTGGTCCTGCGGCACGAGGTACTCGGTCTGCAGCTCGCGGCCGCTCGACGGCGTGAAGTTCATCTTGAAGTGAGGCAGGCGCTCGTACCACGGGCCGGGAATACCCAGCTGCTCGGTGCAGGCTTCGGCAGTGTGGCCCTCGATGGGGTGCATCTTCTCCCTTGCCAGCTTCGCTCCGAAGAACTCGTCAGACCAGCTGTCCTTGACCCCGGGGGGTACGCGCCGCTTGATCCAGACTTGTCTGGCACGGTGATTCTGCCAGTCGGTGAAGAGGCTCACGCTGTAGCCTGCGCCGAAGATGTCGTCGAAGTGGTCCCGGAGGTGGTCGAAGGACAGATTGCGATAGACCGACTGGGCGACCGCGAACGAGGGCAGCAGGTTCAATGTGACCCGCGTAAGAACGCCGAGCGCGCCCAGGTGTATCGCGGCTCCGAGAAACTGGTCGCCGTCTTTCTCGCGCGAGAGATGCAGAATCTGGCCGTCTGCGATGACGATCTCGAGCGCAGACACGGCGGTTGCGAGGTTGCCGTTGTGCAGACCTGAGCCGTGCGTGGCTGTCGCGATGGCCCCCGCGACAGAAATATGCGGCAGCGATGCGAGATTGTGCAGCGCATAGCCGCGCGCATCGATCACCGGCGCCAGCTGGCCGTATTTGATGCCCGCGCCGACAGTGACCGTGTGCGCCTTCTCGTCGATCTCGATCTGGTCGAGGTTCTGGAGCGAAATCTGGTTCGCATTGCTGTCGGCGATGGTGTTGAAAGAGTGGCGCGAGCCGAGAGCGCGGAGCTTATCGCATCGCTTCACAACGTCCTGGACCTCCGCGATGGAGGCAGTGCTGTAGACGCGATCGGTGCTGTAAGTGATGTTGCCTGCCCAGTTCTCGCGCGGTGCGGGCTGCTGTTGGCTGTGAGAGAGCCGCGACAACATGGAACCTGCCACGATGGCTCCTGAGGTTTTGAGAAACTCGCGTTTGTCCATTCGTTCGAAAGACCTCGATCAGTGCGCTGGGAACAGGGCTATGCGGCCGCCTCCGGTCGTGAAAATGGTCAGGCACATCACGATGAAAAGCAGTTCGTAATGCCAGCCCGAAGCCTTCTCGCCCCAGAATCCAGTCTTCCACTGTACAACCTTCATGTAGACCGCGCCGAGCATTATCAGGATGAGCCCGAGCGCCGCCCACTGCGTGAGTATGCCGAACGTGAGCCCGAGTGCCCCAGCGACTTCGGCGGCACCGATGAAGACAGTCAGGGGGATGCTCAGGCCGAGGCTTTCGGCGCGTTGGCGTGGTGACTTGAGATGGTTGAACCCGCTGGTGCCGAAGACGAGAGCGACCATGAGCCGGAGAAGCAGCAGGCTCAAGTCAGCATAGTGCGTCGCACCTGGAATCGAGAACATGGGATCACCTCGGGCGATACGTCCATTCGATGCAGAAGACAGGGGAAGAAGCCCGAGAATCCGCTGCACCCTGAGTCCTAAGCCGGTTACCTAGAGGGATTCGTCGGTCGCGTTTCGGCTTTGTCGCGAGTTGACGCCTTTATATCCTATAAAGAATGGCCTGCTCGGCGACCTCAAACGGCGAGGAGATCCTGATGATCGAGAAAGAGAAGAAGACGAAGACGAGAAAGAACGTAACTACAGCAGTGCAGTCGGACGCTGGCGAAACCGCTGTACCGAAGAAGACACGCAAGAAGGCTAGTCCAGTGGCAATGCTTGCGAGCGGGACTGCGCCGAAGAAGAAGACCACCCGGACAAAGCCAATGCCCAAAGTGACCGAGATCGGGGTTTCACACGAGGAAATCGCCAGGCTTGCTCATCGGTATTGGGCAGAACGCGGCGGTCAGCACGGGCACCATGAAGAGGACTGGCTCCGAGCGGAGCGCGAGTTGCTGGGCAAAGCATCTTAAATTCGTGCTGTTCGATCGGACCGTTGGCGTCAGAGGCCCGTGTGTGCGATGCGGCCTTCGCTGATCGTCCAGCGGACCTTTCCCTGCATGGTCCAGCCATCAAACGGTGAGTTGTGGGCCTTGGAGCGCGTCTTCCTGGCCCGGTAGATCCATTCCGCTTTGGGGTCGAAGATCACAACGTCGGCAAAGCTGCCGACGGCAAGCGTGCCGCGGCCTTTCAGGCCCAGCAGTGCGGCCGGTTGCGCGCTCAGCAGGCTCAACACGCGACCGAGGGGCAGCTTCCACTCCTTGTGCAACCAGCGCAGACAGAGGCCGAGTGCGGTTTCGAGGCCGGTGATCCCGTTCGGAGCATTCTCGAACTCGACCTCCTTCTCGTGTGTGGCGTGCGGCGCGTGATCCGTCGCAATCGCGTCGACCACGCCGTCGAGGATGCCTTCGATCATCGCGTCCCTATCCGCAGCAGACCGCAGCGGCGGATTCATCTTGGCATTCGTCGAGTACATCCCTACATGCTCTTCGGTAAGCAGAAAATGATGCGGCGCGACTTCACAGGTCACACGGAGTCCATTGCGGCGTGCCTTGCGCACCGCGGCCACAGCGGCTGCGGTAGAAGTGTGTGCAACGTGCAGGTGCGAACGCGCGTCGCGGAGTTCGGTGACCAGTCGGATGTCGCGCTCGACCAGACTCGATTCGGCCTCAGACGGCATACCGCGCAGACCAAGCTTGAAGGAAGTGGGCCCCAGATTCATGCATGCACCCTGTGTCATGCGGGTGTCTTCGGCATGCTGGATGACGCTCAAGCCCACGCGCGCTGCGGCGGCAAGGGTCTCGCGCATAGTTCCGTCCTTCAGAATGGGGTGCCCATCGTCCGTGACGGCCACGGCGCCGGCGGATTTGAGAGCGGCGAAGTCATTGATCGTCTCTCCCTTTGATCCGCGCGTTGCGGCCGCGATCGGGTAGACGCGCACATGCGCACCGCGCTCCGGGGATTGCATCCAGCGGGTCACCTCCGCTGTGTCGTTGACGGGATAGGTATTGGGCATGGCAGCTACGGCAGTGAAGCCTCCGGCGGCAGCCGCGGCTGTACCTGTGGCGATGGTCTCTTTGTGGCTCTGGCCGGGCTCGCGCAGGTGGACATGAATATCGATCAGGCCGGGCGCGACGGTCAGGCCGGTCGCATCGAGGACTTCAGTTCCATTGATGGCTTTGAGTTTGTTCGGTCCGGCGATTTCGGCAACGCGACCGTCTTTCAGCAGGATGTCCTTGGGCGCATCGATCCCGGCGGAGGGATCGACGAGGTGGCCGTTTCGGATGAGAAGAGCGGTCATGCGCGGGCTCCGTTCGTTCCTGCCTGGGTCAGCGCCCGCTCGACAACGGCCATGCGGATGGCGACACCGTTGGTGACCTGTTCGAGGATGGCCGACTGTGCGCCGTCAGCGACGCCGGCGGTGAGCTCAAGCCCGCGAATGATGGGTCCCGGATGCAGGACGACTGCAGTGGGCGCCTGAGTCGCGAGGCGCTGGCCTGTGAGCTGATAGCTGGCCTTGTACTCTGCGAGATCGAGCTGCATCCCTGCGAGGCGTTCGGCCTGAATGCGCAGCATCATGACTACCTGCGACGCGCGCAGCGCAGCGTCGAAGTCGCGTTCGATCCCAATGCCCGGGCCGGCTCCCGTGGCCATCTCGGGAAGCAGCTGAGGCGGTCCGCAGAGCAGGACGCGCGCCCCGAGACGCGGCAAAAGAAGCATATTGGAGCGGGCGACGCGGCTGTGCAGGATGTCGCCGGCGATCGTGATCGTGACGCCCGCGAGTGTGTCGGCTGTGACGGTTTCGACGCCCGGACGGACGTGCGCAAGGATTGTGCGCAGATCGAGCAGAGCCTGCGTGGGATGCTCGTGCATGCCGTCGCCAGCATTGAGCACCGGCAGGCGTGTGCTCTCTTCGAGCAACCAGGGAGCGCCGGACGAATTATGGCGTAGGATGATAGCTTCGGCGCCCAGCGCGCGTAAAGTCAGGCCGGTGTCCTTAAGCGATTCGCCCTTTTCGATACTTGAAGACAGATTCGAGATGAGCGTGGTGTCCGCGCCAAGGCTCTTCGCTGCCAGCTCAAAGCTGGTGCGAGTCCGCGTCGAAGATTCGTAGAAGAGCAGCGCGAGCCGGCGCTTCTGCAAAATGCGGTCCCGCACCACCGGGTCCATGTTCTGGAGCGCCGATGCGCGGGCTAGCAGGTGGCTTACTGCCTCGAGGGTAAGATCCTGGACCGAGAGCAGCGATCCCTTGCTGTAGGGAAACGGCGAAGTCGGAATCGGCGGTGGCTGGATCGGTCGGCGGACGGGTGCGGCGGTCACGGCTGAGGTCATGTCTTTGAGCTTCTAGCCTCCAGCTAAAGAGCCAGAAGCTGTTTCGTTTAATCCACGCGTTCGACAAGCAGCACCTGCTCGTCGTTATCGACCTCGCGAAACTTGACTTCGATAATTTCGCGGCTGCTGGTAGGGACGGTCTTGCCGACATAGGTGGCTTCAATCGGCAGTTCCCGGTGACCGCGATCGATGAGCACGGCCAACTGCACGCGACGCGGACGGCCATGATCGAAGAGAGCATCGAGAGCGGCGCGGATGGTACGGCCAGTGTAGAGCACGTCGTCGCACAGAACGACATCGCGGCCTGCGACATCGAATCCAACCGCCCCTGGGGTGACGACGGGACGAGGGCCGGCTGTCGAGAGATCGTCGCGATAGAACTGAATGTCGAGCGTGCCGGTGTCGACGGGGCGTTTCTCGATGCTGGAGATGAGCTTGCCCAGCCGCTCAGCCAGCGGGATGCCACGACGCTTGATACCGATCAAAGCCAGATCGCCGCTGCCGTTGCTTTTCTCGACAATTTGATGGGCAAGACGAACCAGAGTTCGCTCGATCTCAGAGGCTGACATCAGCCTGCCTTTGACACGCAGGCTCGGGTGGGACGGCTCTTCGCTCATGGATTCTCTCTCGCCGGATGATACGAGGGCGCGGCGGCTCGGGGCAAGTTGTGGAGAACTGGAATCGAGCGCACTCGATCGAGGTTAGGACGACCCAGCACCATCGCGAACCGAGCGAGCGTCAGACTTGGGTACGCCGTGTACGTGCAAGCAAGCGTGCCCCCAAGGCCCCGCCGCCAGCGGCAAAGAAGAGCAGAAAAATCGCGTTGAAAGCGAGGCTGAAGGTTTCGATGCCTGCATGCCCACTGGGCGAAAGCATCCATGCCTCGACCTGCGTGCGAATCGATTGTGCTTCTGCCGCATCGGATGGCTCGAGCTCCGAGGTCCATTGCTGGGTCATTTGCTGGCTCGTGTCGACGCGTGTCTTCCACTCGGAGTCGATCTGGCTGGACTGATGCAAGACAAAGCGCTGCACGAACAACGCGCCGCCGCTGATGGTGAAGGCTAACCACGCAGCGAGTAAGCCGGTCACAAGACCAATGCGCGCGCCTGCACCGACCGTGATCCACGCAGGGCGCTGGCTTCGCACATAGAGCACGACAGCCCACGCGGCGGCTGCAGCCATCCAGAAGAGGCCAAAGAATCCAAGAGGAGAGAGGCCACTTGAGAGCAAGCCTGCAGGAACGGCGAGCAGCAATGCGGCGCGCATGGCAGGCTTCCAATCGACTATGCTGGCATCGCGCACTGCGTCGGTCCAGCGCTCTGCCGGCACCTGTCCGTCGGAGGATTCAGGCGCGTAGACCAGCTGCGGCAAACCGCACGTAGGGCAGAAACAATTGTCAGCCTGGACCGCCTGGTGGCAGCGACTGCACGTGATCTCCATACTTCCATTCCCTACGGCAATTCTATGCTTTGGCGGTTCGATGCGTTCCCCGAATCGTCAACCAGGGCGGCGGGCGTCGTCAAGAACAAAGCAGCGCTCAAAGGACTGTCAATTCAGTGAAGCAGGCGAGTTTGTGAGGGCGAGCTTTGCGACTACGATGTCCTCCGCAGCTTGAACAGCCTCTTCAAGTGTGAGATTCGTCGAATCGAGAAGTACGGCGTCTGCAGCAGGCTTGAGTGGCGAGTCGGCGCGGTTGCGATCGCGCTCGTCCCGCGCGTGCAGCTCGCGGACCACATCCTCTGCCTGCACGGCGCGTTTGGGGCCGAGTTGATCGAAGCGGCGCATGCCGCGGACTTCAGGCGCCGCATCGAGGAAGATCTTGGCATCTGCGTTGGGAAAGACCACGGTGCCGATGTCGCGCCCTTCCATCACCACGCCGCCGGCCGCGCCCATCTCCTGCTGGAGTCGGACCATCCATGTGCGGATGGAAGGAAAAACGCTGACGCGCGAAGCGGCGTCGGTCACTGTCTGATTGCGGATGAGGCCGGTGACATCTTCGTCATCGAGAAGAACGCGGTTCTCGTCTTCGCCAGGCTCGAGGCGAATCTGCGTCTCGGTGGCAAGCTCTTCAAGAGGGCCGCTTTGATCGAGAGGAATCTCCGAGCGAAGAGCCTTCAGCGCAAATGCGCGATACATCGCGCCAGTCTCAAGATTCAGCAAGCCGAAGTGGCGGGCGAGATGACGGGCAACGGTGCTTTTGCCTGCCCCGGCGGGCCCGTCGATGGCGACAATAATCTTGCGGATAGGCTTTGCCGATTGCGATGAGCTTTCAGCCGCACTCATCCGCGCTTCTTCGTCTTCTTATTGACACGGGCAGTAAAGCCGTACCGCTTGCTGTTGCCTGCCTTCGCGCCTGCCGTGAGTGCCGGTTTGTGGCCATTGCGGGATGCGCGAGCTTCCACCCTTGGGGCCGTTTTGCGCTTGGTGGTCGCTGGGCCGGCCGCAGACTTCCCGATGCTGCCATGGCCGTTACGCTTCGTCCAGGTGGAACCGGCAGAGCTCCCGTTCCTTGGCTTCGATCCGTTGCTGCTGGAGCGAGCCGTGGCGCCGTTCGACTGGCTCTTTGCGGGATGGTGGCCATTTTTCTGCCAGCGCGCTCCGTTGGCTGCGTGCGACCCATTTGCTCCATGCTTGGCGGACGACGGACGCGCGTCGGCTGTGCGGCGAGCAATCCGGGCACTGCCGGTGGACTGCGCCGGTTTGCGACTCCGGCTCCTGACAGGGCGCGCGAAGTGGGGCCGGCGGGCCGCAGGCTTTGGTGGTTCCGCCGAGTTGCGCACGACAGGCGTAGACGGTTCGGGCACAGGTGTTGGTGCCGAGGGTGCGGTCGGGGCTAAGGTCGGCGGCTGCGAGAACGGCCGCTCGAAGCGCGTATCGTCCTGCTCGACGCGATACGAGTAGTACGACGAAATCGAGTTGGACGGGTTCGCATAGACCAGTGGCGTCGGCGCGAACTCGGGCAAGGTCCCCGCAACGTAGAAGTGCGGCGCGTGACCGAGCGAGATCGTATGTACCTGGCGGGTAGCGACCAAGCCGCGGAGCACTTCGCGGACCTTGCTGCGCGCAGTCAGAGGAGCCAGGAAGAGCTCGACCTCTTCCATACTCGCAGCAATGACGGCCTGCAAATAGATCGAAGCGAGAACCGAGATGGCTGTGACCTGCGAGGTCGATGCACCTTCGGCGATAGCTTTCTGATAGCGATGGCGCAGCAACTGCCATTTGGCTGCACGACCGGGTTCGGCAATCACTGGGATGATCCGCAGCTGCTGCCAGAGTTCGGTGATCGCGCGGACCACAGCGGACTCGCTCACTTCGCGCCCCAGGGCGTGCTTCAACTGGGAGACGCTCGAATCGTTCGCCTCAAGAAGCTTGTACGCCTGAATCGCAAGCTGTGAAACGGCGCGGGAGCCCGTAAGCTGCGGGCTGCGACGCCAGTCGCGGTCGCCACGGAGAGCGTACACATAGGGCAGAACCCAGCTCGCAACCACGAAGTCGGGCTGCTCTCCAGGCTGACCGGAGAGGTTCAGTCGAACCGCAACTCCTTCATTTTCAAGACGAACGAGCAGAGCCTCTGCCGCCGCAATTTGCTTCTGATCCGGGGTAGCCTCACGGCGTCCCGCGATCGCTTCGACAAAAGAAGGCGCGATCGAGGAAGTGAACTGCTTCCGAGGCAAAAAGAGGCAAAGTCCCGTCTCTTCAATCCAGGTCCGGGCGTCCTCAAAGGTCAAAGTCCCAAGTCCATTGTGGCGCATACGTTCTGCGCGTGCAGCTTCCAACTGTTCCGCTGTCAAAGAAACCTCGTTTCCAGGCTCGTGTGGCCCTTTAGGGCAAAGTCAGACCAAGTGCTTATCCAACTTTGCGATAGCCGCTTTCCCCTGTGGGCGAGAAGCGATCTCCATCTTGAATTCTAAATCCGAACTAGATTCGATGGAAGGCCCGCTGGATTTCCTTCCAGGAATAGAGCAAAGCGATAGGGCGACCGTGGGGGCAACTTGTTGGGTGATCGGTCTTTGAAAGCTCCAACAATAGCCACTCCATACGAGCCGGGTCAAGGGGGGTGTTGACCTTGATGGCGGAGTGGCAGGCGATAGAGGCAGCGATCCGCGTGCGAAGGGGTATAAGAGGTTGATTCGACGGGCGTTCGTCGGGGTCGGCTGCGGCTTGTTCGATGATCTCTGCGAGCGTCTGCTCCAATTCTGCGCCTTCCAGCCCGACCGGAGAGGCTTTGATTGCAAGTGTCTGAGGTCCAAAGGGTTCTACCTCAAATCCGTTCTGCTGGAGTTCTTCCGCAATCCGCGCAAAAACCACCATCTGGGCGGGCTTGAGTTCGACCAGCAGGGGCATAAGCAGGTGCTGGCGCTGCACCCGTTCGACCTCGCGATCGCGCAGGATTTTTTCGAAGAGCACTCTTTCGTGGGCTACATGCTGATCGATAATCCACAGGCCGTCCTCTCCCGTGGCCAGGATGAAGGACTCACGAAGCTGTCCCATAGGCCGGAGCGAGCGGAGGTGGTTCAGATTCGCGGCGGCCTGTTCGGCTTCGACCTGGGCGGCGGTTTCAAGGGCTCCCGTGGAGGCACTCGACGAGCCAGATGTCCCGGCTAGGAGAGCTGCTGCGGCTTCCAGAATTTGCGGGTGACGGCTGCCCTTGGCGGCCTCCTGAAAGTCGAGTCGTGCCGGCACCGGCGGCGTCTTCGGCGTGAGCTCGAAGACGGCAGCGTTGGTCGAATCAATGGAACCGTTTCCGCCCGCTGCTTCGGGCGAACCCGGCAAAGGTGAAGCAGCCGGGGGCATCAACGACGGGCTGGCGAGCGGCGCGTTGTCGAGTGCGGCGAGGAAACCCGCAGCCGGCCGGGACAAAACCAATGCGTTGCGAATGCTGTCGCGGACGAAGTCGTGGACCAGCGATTGCTGTCGAAAGCGGACCTCGGTCTTTGCCGGGTGGACGTTGACATCGACCTCTTCGGGCGGCATTTCCAGAAAGAGCAGCACCACGGGAGAACTTGTGGGCGGAATGACGTTGCGGTAGGCCTCTGTGATCGCATGCAACAGAAGCCGGTCGCGGATGAGGCGCTTGTTCACAAAGATGTAGATCGAGTTGCGATTCAACTTCTGCAGCTCGGGCTTGGAATAGAAGCCGCTGAGGCGCAGCGTGCCGGGCTTCTTTGGCGGTTCATTCGGGTCCTTCTTCCATGGCGGGGGTTCAGGTAGGCCCACACGCTCCAGCGGGAGTTCGGCTGCGACCGGTAACAGCTGAGCCAGCGTATCTTTCCCGAAAATCTGGTAGATGCGCTCTGCGGTCCGGGCCACCGGCGGCGCCGAGAGCAGCGTGTGCGACGCCGAGACAAGCTCGAAGTGCTTGTCGGGATGAACGAGCGCGTAATGCGTAACAAGCGCAGTGACGTGCGCGAGCTCGGTAGCTTCGGCACGCAGGAATTTACGGCGCGCCGGCGTGTTAAAGAAGAGGTCGGAGACGGCGATGGTCGTGCCGCGTGGCAAGGCAGCATCCTCGACGCGCAGAATCTTGCCGCCGGCGATTTCCAGGGAAGTCCCGGCGGGATCCTCAACGGTTGCGGTTTGGAGGGTGACGCGCGCAACCGAAGCGATGGATGGCAGAGCTTCGCCGCGGAAGCCCAGAGTGGCGATGGCGAGCAGATCGTCGGCGGAACGAAGCTTCGAAGTGGCATGACGCTCAAAGGCCAGCAGCGCGTCGTCCCGGTTCATGCCCTGGCCATCGTCGGCAATCCGAATAAGCTTGCGGCCGCCGGCTTCAACCTCGATACGGATGCGCGTGGCGCCTGCATCGAGAGAGTTTTCGAGGAGTTCTTTAACGACGGAGGCGGGCCGGTCGACAACTTCTCCGGCGGCAATCTGATTGGCCACCTGATCGGAGAGAACTCGGATACGCCCCATAAGGGACTAGGGTATCCCAGGAAGACCGGTGGATTCGTGGGCAGTAGTCACTGATAGGAAGGTTGTTTTTCGGGTTGAGGCACAGTTCCGAGGCTGGAAACACAAAACGCCGCGCGAGGCGGCATTTTGGATGAACGAATACGGAAGGAGTTGCTAGATACCCATGCCGAACTCGGCAGCCTGCGACTCGCCGGCGTTGGAATAGAAGTCATACGGAGTGCGCTTCTTGAACTTGTAGCGGTCGCGCAGCTCGAGGCCGACGTAGAAGCCGATGGCGGCGATGGCCATGCCTACCGAGAACCATCCAACCACGCGCAATACGCGGCTCTCTGAAGGTTCTTCCATCAATGCGACGGTATCGGTTTCGGCGGACATGCTGCACAGCCTCCTGACTGGGATGATAACCCACTTCCTGTTGGACTCGTCCCACATAGGAAAGGTGGGCACACAACTTTAGTTTGATTGCGAGTTGTGCCCTCAATTTGCTGTGCCGATTTGGGAGAGCCAGGTCCCTTTGGCTGCGTCGGGCAGAAAACTGGCGCGAATCGAATTGGCTGCAAGGGTTCGCAGTTCGTCGCGGGAGAATCCCTGTTCGCTGTGTGCCAGCAGATACTCATTGGCGACATCGGAGCCAAAAAAAGCCGGATCGTCGGAGTTAATTGTGACGAGCAGGCCCGCATCGAAGTAGCGGCGCAGGGGATGAGCCGCGAAGGAAGGACAGACGCCGGTGCGGACGTTCGAGGTCGGATTCAGCTCTAACGCGGTGCTCCGCACTCTGAGCTCTTGGATAAGAGAGTCATCCTGAAAGGCCGACAGGACATGGCCCAAACGCTCGGAACCGATGGAGAGAGCCTCCCAAATGGCCTCCGGGCCCGTAGTTTCGCCGGCATGGTTGGTGAGCCGCAGACCGGCTTGGCGTGCCTCGGCATACAACGCGCGAAAGGGCTCGGAGCGGGTGTGACGCTCGTCGCCTCCCAAGCCGATGCCAATGATCGACGGATAGGAAGAGCGCATCGCGGCGGCTTTGTGGAAGACGCGCTCGGCCTCGGGCACAGTGAAGTGGCGCACCGCGTCGAAGATCCAATAGACAGAGACGCCGAGCTCGCGCTCTCCGCGAATGCGTGCTCGCTCCAGGCCCTCAAAGATTGGCTCGAAGCAGGCGGGGTCGTGGTTACGCCACATGTAGATGACGCCGACCGAAATGTAGACTTCGGCGTGGACCACACCTTGCGCGGCGAGGGCTTCGATCATGCGACTGGCAGCGAGTTCATAGTCTTCGGGGCCGATGAGGCGGCGCGTCACGGCTTTGAAGGCCTCGATGAAGCCGGTGAAGTCCGTGAAGTGGTAGAGAGCGTCGGCTTTCGCCTGGGTGATGGGAGTGGCGTCGTGGCGCGCGCTCAGCTCGACCAGGGTCGAGGGCGTGATGGTGCCTTCGAGGTGAAGATGGAGTTCGGCCTTGGGGAGACGGCGAATGAAGGACTGGATGTCTTCCATCTACAGATTGTAGCGAGCCGCACTGTGTCGCGGGGCGATAATGACGGACGTATCGGGAGACGGAATGTGCAGGTCAGACGTGGGTTCACGGCGGTCTCGGTCGTGGTGGTACTGCTGGTGTTTGTGTGGGCCAGAGTGGGTTGCCGGATGCGAACGCGCGGGCCAAATGCAGAGCCGAGCTCTCAGGGAGCGGCTCCGGACTTGTCCGCGAAGCCAATTGCCGACCTATCTTTGACGAGCCCACTGAATGTGCCGGGCGGAGGCGTTGCCCCTGCCGATGCCTATGAGGTCTACTCGGCCATCTATCGGGACCCGATGCCAGAGCCTCTGGTGTTTTCCGAGGAGTCGGTCACGGACATTCCGCAGGTGAACGGCAGCTGCCTGCAGCCTGCAACGCCCGAAGAGCGCGAGTTAATGGACGCGTTTGTCGCGTCGAATCGGCAAAGCCATCGCTGGGAGGCAAAGTTCACGATTCCCGCCGGGTACGAGCTGATCTCGCGCGAAGAAGCCAGAGAGGTGCAGCGTTGTCTCGAGGCGCATTCTCAGGATGGGATACAGTGCGCGGCTTTCAAAGGAGTCCTGCATGTGCGCTTCCTGGGCGTGCCGGGCTTCGATCGAACGCACACGCACGCTCTCGTCTCTGTAGTGAAGATGTGCGGAAGCTTCTGCGGCAATGGCGGGATCTTTGAAGTCGAGAAAACGGCCGGGACATGGCGGCATTCGGAGCCAAGCGCGTTTACGCGCGAATGCAGTTGGATGTATTAGCTTCTGCGCAGGCCCGCGAACTCCGACCGGTGGCGCGAGTAGAAGAAGTAGATCACGAGGCCCAGCGCCAGCCAGATGACAAAGCGGAACCAGGTGAGGATGTCCAGGCCGGCCATGAGCAGAAAGCAGAAGATCACACTGAGCGCTGGAATGACGGGTCCGAAAGGAACTCGGAACCCCCGTTTCCGCTCCGGATCGCGATAGCGCAACACGATGACGCCGATGGAAACCAGGATGAAGGCAAACAGGGTACCGATGTTGGAGAGGTTAGCGAGCGTGCCGATGTCGAAAAGGCCAGAGGGGATGGCGACGACAAAGCCGGCCACCCAGGTGGAAAATGCGGGCGTCCGGAAGCGTGGATGGATGCTCGAAAAAATCTTCGGCAAGAGGCCGTCGCGAGACATGGAGAACCAGACGCGGGATTGGCCGAGCTGGTAGACGAGCAGGCTGGAGAGCATCCCCATGAGCGCTCCGAAGAGAACGACGAGCCTGACCCAGTGGAGCGAGTGGCCGCCTGGAAGCAGGGAGAGCTTCTTGAGGGCGTTCACCACCGGAGCGGCGTCGCCGATCATCGACTTCCAAGGCACCAGGCCGGTGAGACAGACCGCGACGGCGACGTACAGGACCGTACACACAATGAGCGTGGCGATGATGCCGATGGGCAAGTCGCGTTGCGGGTTGCGGCACTCTTCGGCGGCCGTCGAGACCGAGTCAAAGCCAATGTAGGTGAAAAAGATGATGGAGCCGCCGGTCAGAATGCCGCTGAACCCGTTGGGCACGAAGGGATGGTAGTTGCCGGGATGGATGAAGCTGATGGCGGCGAAGACGAAGATCAGGATGGCGATGAGCTTGATGCCGACCATTGCGTTATTGGTCTCGGCCGACTCGCGAATGCCACGTACGAGAATAACGGTGAGGATGAGGACGACGAGAAATGCGGGAATGTTGAAGCCGAAGTGCCAGCCAGGCTGATAGAGCCAATTGCCGGCCAAATCCTGCATGCCCTCCGGTAAATAGGCGGGCGAAATCCATGTGGCGGAGGGATGGAAGCCGAACCAGTCGAGCAAATCGACGATATGGGCGGCAAAACCGACGCTGACGGTCATGTTGGAGCCGGCGTACTCCAGGATCAAATCCCAGCCGATGATCCATGCGATCAGCTCGCCCATGGTCGCATACGTGTAAGTGTATGCGGAACCGGCGATGGGAATCATCGAAGCCAGTTCGGCATAACAGAGGCCGGTGAGCGCACACACAAAGGCGACCAGGACGAGGGACAACGCGATAGCGGGACCGGCGCCGGGGCGGCCGGCCATCGCGGCATGGTGGATCAGGTAGTCGCCAAGCGGCGTGTTGAGAATGCTCGAGGTATCAAACTGTTCGCCGGAGATCGCGGTTCCGATGACCGTAAAGATACCGGAACCAATCACTGCGCCTATGCCAAGAGCGGTCAGCGACCACGGGCCGAGCGTCTTTTTGAGAGCGTGCTCGGGCTCTTCTGAATCGCGAATCAGCTTATCAATGGATTTGCAGGCAAGCAGTTGGCTTGGCAGCGGAAGTCTCCTTGATTTGGGCGCGCTTTCCCGGGAGAGGGCCATCGACGAGTCTGCCTCGTAGAAGGCCAAGAAAGCTTATGCCGCAGTGTACATGAAGGCGAGGAGAGCCGAGGGTCTTTGGCGGGACGAGATGGAGAGGAGGTTCGGGCCAATACGACCGGTACCGGCCCGACTGGAACTGCGAGGAACGCGCAGAAGGGCTAGCGCTTCGATACTCCGCGCACCAGCTTCTTGACCTTCTTTTTGTTGGAACCGCGTGGCGTGGTGCGTTTGGCTTTCGGTGCGGCCTTTTTGCGTGCCGTGCGCTTTACCTTTTTGCGCTCGGCTCTGTCTTCAATCTTCTTTGTGTCTGCCACTCTTCAGAAACCTCTTTCGATCAGAAGTGATTCAGTCTGGCCCACGATTGGGCTGCGAGCTTCATGGTAACAGGGATTGAAATGCGGAGAAAGCCGGCAGGATGTTGGCGCCCATTGGCGGATGCGTCAAACCACTTGAAAGGGCAGGCCGTCCAGATGGCGACAGGACGATAGACGCCAATGGGAGGAAGGGCTACCTTGGATGAGGCGCGCAGTTAATTCCGCGATCGATTCGATCCAATCTGAGAGGCAGTCCGTGGTTGCTTCAAGTGTGCAAACCACTCCCCAAACCGCCGTATGGCCGGACACGAAAGACGGCGCGCGGCGCCCGTTTGCGGGCAAACTGATGCGACATTGGGCCGTACGCGTCCCTCTGATTGCTGCTGGGTGGACGGCTCTGGGCGTATTGTTTGCGCTGCCCAGCCTAGGAACCAGTCATTGGAACTCCGAGTTGCGGATTTATCTGGCGCAATGGTGGGTGTGGGGAGCTCTGACCCCGTTCATCATTGCCCTCGACCGGCGTCTACCGTTTGCCGGGAAAGAACTCGGACGCCGCGTCGCTGTGCATCTTGGCCTGAGTGTCGTCTTCACTGAAATCTACTTCTATCTCTTTATCGTGGTGCGCGCGGCATTCGGCGTTGAGACGTGGAGTTCGCTCCGCATAAGAAATCTCTTCAGCCCCTCGGTGCTCGGCTGGCAGATCTGGTGCTGGATGGTCTATTGGATCATTGCCGGTGCGATCCAGGCCTACGGCTACTACCAGCGCTACGTGAACAGCGAACTTCGCCTGGAGCGGCTGGAGCACAGCTTTGCGGAAGCGCGCCTGAATGCGCTGCGCATGCAGCTCGATCCCCATTTCCTTTTCAATGCACTGAATACGATCTCGTCGCACGTTGAGCGCGATCCGAAGCTGACCCGACGGATGATCGAGCACCTGGGCGATCTGCTGCGGCTGTCTCTTGAGTCGAAGGACAAGCAGGAAGTGCCGCTGGTCGAGGAACTGGAATTTCTGGAGCACTACCTGGCGATCCAGAAGATTCGCTTCGGCAGTCAGCTCAAGGTGAAGATACAGATCGCGCCTGAGGTCAGGCTGGCCGCGGTCCCTGCTCTAGTAGTTCAGCCGTTGGTGGAGAACGCGATCCGGCACGGGATTTCGCGAAGAGCTGCCGGTGGAACCGTGACTGTCCAGGCGGCGCGTGAGGACGGTCGCCTTGCGATCCGAGTGCTCGATGATGGCGTCGGGCTACCACCCGGGTGGTCCCTGGAGAACGCGGCGGGACTAGGGCTGTCGATCACACGGGAACGGATCGCTGGCTTGCATCCGAACGGAGACAGCCGGTTCGAGGTAAGTAATCGCGTTGAAGGTGGAACCGCGGCTGAGATTTCGTTGCCACTGCGGCTCGTAGGAGAGGAAGAAGATGGACGCGCGCTCGCCTGAACCGATTCAAGTGCTGGTAGCGGACGATGAAGCGCCGGCCCGGCAGCGGCTGATCGATCTGTTGACGAAGGATGCGCAGATTGCCAGCGTAGCCGAGGCCGCCGATGGAGAAGCAGCGGTCGAGGCCATCGAAAAGAAGCGGCCCGATCTGGTGTTTCTCGACGTGCAGATGCCGGAACTGGACGGGATGGGGGTGATCGAAGCGATTGGCGCTGCGCACATGCCCCTGACCGTGTTTGTGACCGCTTACGATCAGCATGCCATTCGTGCGTTTGAGGCGAATGCGCTGGATTATCTGCTGAAGCCGTTCAGCGACGAGCGGTTCGAGGCAACCATGGCCCGCGTGAAGGCCCGGCTCGATGAGCGTTCGATTGGCGAATTCGGCCAGCGCATTTTGAAGATGGTCGCAGCCTCTCCAACCACAGACCGCCGGCTCGACCGGCTGGTCGTAAAGTCGGCGGGGACGACGCGGTTTATTCGGGCCATTGATATTGACTGGATCGAAGCGGCCGGTGTCTACGTCACCCTGCACGTAGGCGGCAAGGAGCTGTTGTATCGCGCGGCCCTCAACGATCTGGCCGAGCGTCTCGATCCGCGCCGCTTTGTTCGCGTGCATCGGTCGGCCCTTGTCAATATCGAGAGCATTGTCCAGTTGGAGCCCATGTCGCACGGTGAGTTCGAGGCGGTGCTGAAGAACGGCGCGCGCACACGCGTGAGCAGAACGTATCGGGCTCTCCTCGAAAAGCGTCTGGGGCAACCGCTCTAGTGTGCCGTCTCTGAAATACACAACATAAGTAAAGGTGTCATTCTGAGCGAACGGGGCCCGAACGTCCTTCAGTTCGGGGGTGGTAAGCCGAAGAATCTGCTTTTTCACCATTCTGGATTCCGTCAAGAACTTCTGGGACACTGGAATCCCTCTCTCAACTTCGATGCTTGACCACCGTTCCGGCCCGCTTGACCGATGCGGCGTACACTCTCTTTTGGCTTAAGGGGAGTCGTGTGCCGGACGACGAGAAACGCGTGCTGACGATCAACCCGGGATCTACGTCGACGAAGTTCGGCGTCTTTCGACGGAACTGCGCGGAGTGGGGCAGCGTCATTGACCATCCCGATGACGAATTGGACCGCTTCCGCGGCATGTCCGCGCTGGCGCAGCTGGAGTATCGAGCCGCACCGATGGCGAAGGCGCTGCAGGAAGCCGGCTACGATGTCGCGCAGTTTGCCGCTGTCGCGGGACGAGGTGGGCTGCTGCCGCGGATGGAATGCGGGACCTACGTTGTCGACAGCGTCATGGTTGAAGAATTACGCCTGGCACGCCGCGGCGACCATGCGTGCAATCTTGGCGCCGTGCTCGCATTGAAGTTTGCGCGCGCTGCAGGCGTGAAGGCCTACATCGTCGATCCCGTCACCGTCGACGAGTGGCAGGACTGCGCGCGGTTTTCTGGGCTCCCCATGATTGCGCGGTCACCGATCGGGCACGCACTCAACACCAAAGCAGTGGCGCGCCGCTTTGCGAACGAGACCGGAAGGAACTATGCCGACTTACGCCTGGTCATCGTGCACATGGGCAGCGGCATTACTGTGTCGGCCCATCGCGACGGCCGGATGATCGACAACAATACGCCGCAGGAGGGGCCATTTGGACCGGATCGTACAGGCACGCTGCCGGTGCAGGAGCTGATCAAGCTCTGCTTCAGTGGCACGTACAACGCAAAGCAACTCGACCGGATGGTCTTTGGCGAGGGCGGATTGTTTGCCTACCTGGGCACGCGGAACCTGCGGGAGGTGGAGTGCCGCATGGATGCCGGAGACGCAGAGGCCAGAGTCGTGCTCGACGCGATGATTTACCAGATCGCGAAAGAAGCAGGCGCGATGGCCGCGGTGCTCGAAGGGAAGATCGACGCGCTCCTGTTGACAGGTGGGATGGCGCACTCGGAACGCCTGGTCGGAAGTCTACGCGCTTATCTGGGTTGGATTGCGCCCATAACCGTGTATCCAGGGGAAGATGAGCTCCGCGCGTTGGCGGACGGAGTATTCCGCGTTCTGGACGGAATCGAAGAGCCCAAGAAGATGCAGGTTGAGGCAGCCGTGACAGGTGATGGAAAGCGGAAAGGCCTTGTCATCGGGCTCGAATGAATCCTGCCTCGTGCCGGCTTGGCAGCCAACTAGTGGACTGTAACAGCTGAAACGATAGTATAATCGTGAGCATGGAAGCCACG
>CAZPEZ010000022.1:4065-53703 GCA_964585715.1 uncultured Occallatibacter sp. | reverse complement strand
CCCAATCGAAGTCGCGAAAGCTGAGGAAGCGGCGCACCTGGCTCATGGCTGGTTGATCCGCCGTGTGGGGATTGCCAGGCCGAGCTGGGATGCGGTTGCAAGGGGCGACGGCAGTTCAGGTGTGGGGTCTTTACCGGGATTGACGAAGAACTTTCCGGCGTGAAAGCGAGCCGCTTGGTCGCCCGGGCTGTTCTTGTCGGGGGTAGTCCAGAAGGCGCCAACTTCCACCGGCTTGGCAGGCGTTGCGGCCTTGAGCGGTTGCAAATTGTGAGCCAGGCGACGCTGCTTTTCAACGTAGGCGGCGATGACTCTAGCGCCGATGCGGGCTGAAAACCAGCTCTTGTCGCCATTCTGGTAGAGCACGGCCACCACCACTTCGGGATTGCGGCGCGGGGTAATGCCTACGAACCACACGTTAGGGCGGGTGACCTTGCCCTTTGCGGTTTTGTCGAGGGCCTGGTGGCTCATCACTTGAGCGGTTCCGGTTTTCCCCGCGAAGTCGATGCCCTCCAGGTGTTCTCCTCCGGCCGTGTGGTATTGGCCGGGCTGTGTAACCTGAGCCATGCCGTCGGTGATGATCTGCCAGTTTTCGGGATCAATGGGGATGTCGACTTTACCTGTCCCTGGATACGTGTCCTCAAGCGCACGGCGGAAGTCATCGGGCAGCTCGTCGGGGAAAACGCTGTGCGGCCGGACCATGTGGCCTCCCGAGGCGATCCCGGCGATGATGCGCGCGAGCTGGATAGGCGTGGCTTCCACGGCGCCCTGACCGATTGAAACGTCGAGGGTTTCGTCTGGATACCAGCGGTGGTGATACGTCTTCATCAGCCATTGCGCGGAAGGCATGAGGCCGGCTTGTTCGCCCGGCAGGTCGATGCCGGTCTTCTGTCCGTAGCCGAATTCTTTCGCATACTGCGCAATGCGGTCGATGCCGAGCTTGTCCCCGAGCTGGTAGTAATACGTATCGCAGGAGTAGGGAATCGCGTTGTGAATGTCGACCGGGCCGTGATGTTCGTCGCAGTGATGGAAGAAACCGTACGGTCCCCAGCCACCGTTGCAGACCACCTTCAGATCTTGCGCGATGCCTTCCTGCAGTCCCGCCACCGACATGAGGATCTTGAATGTCGACCCAGGGGCGAGCTGAGCCTGGATGGCCTTGTTCATCAGAGGGTGATCGGGATCGGTGATGAGCTTGTTCCACTCCGAGCGATCGATTTTGACGGCGAAGGCATTGGGATCGAAGCTGGGCCGAGATACCATCGCAAGAATTTCGCCGTTGCGCGGATCCATGGCCACGATTGCGCCGTTGCGGTCCCCCAGGGCGAGCTCGGCAGCGCGCTGCAGGTCGTTATCGATAGTAAGACGTAGATCCTGGCCTGGGATGGAGTGCTGGGTGCCGAGGATACCCACTTCGCGGCCGTGGCTGTCGACAATCACATCGCGCGAGCCATCCTGCCCGCGCAGCAACTGGTCGTAGGTCTGTTCGACGCCCGCTTTGCCGACCACATCGCCCGGCTCATACGCCGCATAGCGCGGATCGTTCAGCATGTCTTCGCTGACTTCACCGACGTACCCGATCAGGTGGGCTGCAAACCCGTCGCGCGGGTAGAGGCGCCGTTCTTGGTCGATGGTCTCGAGCTCGGGCAGTTCATTGCGGTGGGCCTCGATGAAGGCCTGTTCGTCCGGCGTGATCTCATCCTTGATGGGGATCGGCTGATAGCCGGGAGCTGCCTTGTAGTGCTTGATTGTGGCGCGCAGCTGGTCGAGATCGAGATTCAGACCGTGCGCGATCATCGGCAGATCGGCATCCAGGTTGTGGTTCTGCTCGCGGATGAGAAAGCAGGAGACCGAAGGGTAGTTATCGACGATGAGGCGATTTTCGCGATCGAAGAGCTTCCCGCGGGGCGCCAGGATCGGCACTTTGCGAATGCGGTTCTGCTCGGCCAGTACTTTAAAGTTGGCAGCGCCGAGAACTTGCAGACGCCAAAGTCCAGCAGCCAGCGCCAGCATCATCATGAGGATGCCGTACTGCGCAACTGCCAGCTTGATGCCGGAAATCTTTTCGCCGCGTACTGCCTTGTCCGAATACATGGGGCCGCGCTTTCAGAATACAGCGAATTCGGTGCGGTCTACAGGTCCACGCCGTTGGGGGGTTCGTACTTTGGTGCTCGTCCGGGGTGGGCACGCCAACTGGACTTTGGCAAGAGGTACGTTGGCTCGACAACGCCGGATGGCTCGTAGAATTCTTCTCCGGCGCGTTCGAAGCCGAGCTTTTCCAGAACTCTCTGCGAGGCTCGATTCGCGGGATGATGGCCGGCGAACAACGCTTCGACGCGAAGCGTGCCGAAGGCATACTCGGCTACGGCAGCCGCCGCTTCGGTAGCGAGCCCGGCACCCCAGAATGCGGGCTTCAGATAGTACCCCAACTCGAGCAGGTTCTCCGCCTTGGGGCGCAAACCTGCACATCCGATGTGCTCAAGCGTCGCGAGAAGGAAGACCGGCCAGTACTGGATTCCGCACTTCTCATGTTGCCGGATTTCCCGTTCGAGCCGAGCTCGGATCGCTGCTTTGGAAAGCGGCCCGCTGAGCCACGCGCTTACCGCAGGATCACCCCACAACGCGAGAGCCAGCGGAAGATCGTCGACAGTCCAGAGACGGAATCCCAGACGGGCAGACTTGAGCAAATAGTCCATCGGCTGTTTCTTGGATGAGTCAACCCACGATTAGTCGCGGAGTTGGAAGCGATCGAGGACGGGGAAGAGCAGCAGCGCGATGGCGGAGTTGCCAACCGCGATATAGAGCTCAATCGACCAGTTGATCTCGACGGTCAGCCCGAGCAGAAAGCGGTTCACGAAAAGACAGACCGCGCTCGACAGCAGCGAGAGCAAGAAGATCAGTCCGACGCGAATGATGCGGTTCTCGACGTCGATGCGGATGCCGACGGATGCCGCGAGGAACCCCGCGACGGTCTTGGCGACTCCATTGATGCCGATGGCGTGATGGGTCAGTGCGTCTTCGAAGAGCCCCACGGCGCAGCCCATAATGGTGCCCTGAATGGGGCTGCGGCGGCCCAGTGCGAAGTAGACCGTGACCACCAGCGGCAAATCGAACCACGCGTATTTGCCCAACAAGCGTGGCAGCCAAGCCTGCAGCACAAGGGCCACTAAGGGGACCAGCCCATAGAGGAGGATCGGATACCGGTGAATCTCAAGATCGCGGCGGGAGTCCGCGGCCAGCACCGCCATGGCTAAGGGTTCCTCCGGGGATTGGCGTCGGAATCAGGTTTGGCCGGGTTGCTGCTTTCTGCTTTTCCGGGTGCGCTTGCTTTCGGCTTCTTTGGAGCGGACTTTGCGGCGGGCGCTCCATCGACCGGGGGAACTGTCGTCGAGCCCGGTTCGGCTTGAGCCGCGGAGACATCAGCGCCCGGCACGTGTGCGCCACTGTCCGGATCGGTGCCGGGGGTGAAACGATCGGGATGAATAGCCTGCGGCGGATGCGCGACGGGATTCGGATTCGAGGTGTCGTTCAAAGGCTGCTGATCCGGAGGAAGATTGGGAACGATCAGGCCCGGCAGGCGCTCGGCCATGACTTCCGAGGCCTTTTGCGCCTTCTGTTGATCCACCTCGGCACCCTTCAGTGTCTGGCTCTCAGCCATGTCCTGCGTCTGATCGGGTGGGAAGCGCGGCTCGACCGCGGTGATCACAAGGACCTCGTCCAGCCGATCGAGATGCGCTGCCGGCTTGACGATCACCTTGATGAAGCCGTCCTGATCCGGGTCCTTCACGACCTTGTCCACGGTGCCGACCGGAAGGCCGCGCGGGAAAATCTCATCGCCGCCGGCCGTCAGTACCCGCTCGCCGGGCTGGATGCGGCTGTCGAGGGTGAGGCCAACGATCTGCGGCTGTCCTTCGGCATTGCCCCGGAGGATGCCGCGGCTCCGCGTGGTCTCGAGAATGACGCCGGCTCCACTGGTCTGATCGTTGATCAGGAGAATCTGCGCCGAGCGCGGGTAGACCTCGCGGACTTTGCCGACGATGCCATCGGCCGTGATGACCGCCATATCTCTCTCAAGATGGGCGTTTTCGCCCTTGTCAATATAGAAGAGCCGCGACTGATCGCTGCCGCTGGTCCCGATGATTTGGGCGGGCAGCGTCTTGTAAATGTACTTCTCCTGGAAGCCGAGCATGGCCTGCAGACGTTGTCCCTGCCGGGCATCCTCCAACAATGCGGCCTCTTCAAGGCGTAACCTGTCCACTGTCTGTTGCAAGTCTTTGTTTTGTTGGTTGACGTGGCGCAGGTCGAAGTAGTTTGTCCACACGTACGTGGTAGTCGCCCAGATGCCGTGGAAGAGGCGCTCGGGCGGCGAAACAACCGCGTTCGCCCAGAGCCGAATCAGCCGCACGCCTCCGCTGTCGCGTGTGTCGAGGCTCATGTGTCCCAAATCGCCGCGATGCACCTGGGAAGCAAGCATGATGATCTGCGCGAGCAGGAATGCCAGCAGCACCAGGAGGTTTCGATAGCGTTCGAAGAGCGATTCCATGGACGGCCAGTGGTCAGGGTTCGGTGATCAGTGATCAGTGATGGCGGCTGGGAAACGGTCTGACCACTGACAACTGATCACTGTCCACTGTTTAGTCGATCTTGATTTTACGCAACAGACGGAAGTCGGACAGCATTTTGCCGGTGCCGAGCACGACCGATGCCAGAGGGTCGTCAGCCACGGAGACCGGCAGACCGGTTTCCTCCCGAATGCGTTTGTCGAGGTTCTTGATCAGCGCGCCGCCGCCGGTGAGCACGATCCCACGGTCGCTAATGTCGGCCGAGAGTTCAGGGGGTGTGCGTTCCAGCGCAACGCGAATGGCATTCATGATGACGGCGATGCACTCGCCGAGCGACTCGCGAATCTCGCTGTCGTCGATGGAGATGGTCTTGGGAACGCCTTCAATCAAATTGCGGCCCTTGATCTCCATGGTCAGCGGCTTGTCGAGCGGATAAGCCGATCCGATCTCGATCTTGATCTGCTCCGCAGTGCGTTCGCCGATGAGCAGGTTGTACTTGCGCTTGAGGTAGTTGGTGATGGCCTCGTCCATCTGGTTGCCGGCCATCCTCACAGAGCGGGAATAGACAATGCCCGATAACGAAATGACTGCAATATCTGTTGTGCCGCCGCCAATGTCGACGACCATGTTGCCCGAGGGTTCGGTAATGGGCAGCCCCGCGCCGATCGCGGCGACCATGGCTTGCTCGACCAGATAGACTTCGCTGGCCTTGGCTCGATAGGCCGAGTCTTCGACCGCGCGCTTTTCCACCTGCGTGATCTCAGAGGGCACGCCGATCACGATCCGCGGATGCACGAGCATCTTGCGGTTGTGAGCCTTCTGAATGAAGTAGTTCAACATCTTTTCGGTGACTTTGAAGTCGGCGATGACACCGTCTTTCATGGGCTTGATGGCCACGATGTTGCCCGGCGTCCGGCCCAACATATCCTTGGCTTCCTTACCCACGGCTTCCACTTCGCCGGTGTTCTTGTTGATGGCTACGATGGAGGGCTCGTTGACCACGATGCCCTTACCGGCAGCAAAAACGAGTGTGTTGGCGGTGCCGAGGTCGATGGCGAGGTCGCTCGAAAACATGCTGAAGAGGGAGCGAAAGCCATGCGTCCGCGAATTGCGCGATGGAAAGCCGTTCAAAGACATTGGAAAATGGGTCTACCTCAAGCAGTATTGTACGGCCATCTGCCAACAGTGGAAGTCAATGCGCACCGTTGGTAACGGGTACTTATTTCCTTTCAGTGGGGTGTGAAGAAAAGAAGGCGGTGAACGGTTGTCGGCGGTCGATGAAGAATGCGATCCCGAAGGAGAGTTCTCCAGCCTTTAACCTGACCGCTCCGTGAGTGATCACGGGTGAGCAAGTTCGCCCTTCAAACCCCGAGGTGCTATAACCTCACTGGACCGCTGAGAATCGACAACTCACAACCGAGAACTAGGAACTGAGAACTCACCGATGACCTATCCCACGTATCACAATCTAATTGGCGGCGAGTGGATTCCAGCCGCAAGCGGCAAGACTCTTCTCAACTTGAACCCGGCCGACCATACCGATGTTGTCGGAGCTTTTCCCTCGTCGCATGTCGAAGATGTGAACGCCGCGGTTGCCTCGGCGAAGAAGGCCTATGCCACCTGGCGTCTGGTTCCGGCTCCCAAGCGCGCCGAGCTTCTGACCCGCGCCGGACTCCTGCTGCGCGAGCGCAAGGAACAGTATGCGAAGGACATGACCCGCGAGATGGGCAAGGTGCTGGCCGAAACGCGGGGCGACGTGCAGGAAGCAATCGACGAAGCCTTCTATGTGGCCGGCGAGGGGCGCCGGCTGTTCGGTGTGACCACGCCGTCGGAGCTGCAAAACAAGTTTGCGATGAGCGTGCGCATGCCGGTGGGCGTCGCCGGCCTGATCACGCCGTGGAACTTCCCCATGGCCATTCCCAGCTGGAAGCTGTTTCCCGCATTGGTCGCAGGAAACACGTGTGTCATCAAGCCCGCCTCGGACACGCCGCTGTCGGTCTACAACCTGGTGCAGGCGCTGATCGACGCCGGCCTCCCGCCCGGCGTAGTCAATATAGTGTGCGGATCGGGCTCCCACGTCGGCACACCGCTGATCGAGCACCGCGATGTACGTGCGATCAGCTTTACCGGATCGAGCGATGTGGGTTCGCATGTGGGCCAGCGCGCAGCGGCAACCTTCAAGCCAGTCTCGCTGGAGATGGGCGGCAAAAACGCGCAGATCGTGCTCAACGACGCCAACCTCGAACTCGCGCTCGATGGCGCATTGTGGGGAGCCTTCGGCACGACCGGTCAGCGCTGCACTGCGACGAGCCGCATTCTGCTACAGAAGGGGATCGCTGGCAAGTTCACTGCGGAGTTTGTGGCGCGCACCAAAGCGCTCAAGATCGGGAACGGGCTGGACGAGTCGGTGCAGGTTGGGCCGCAGGTGAATGAGGCGCAGATCGAGACCTCGGCGGAGTATGTCGACATTGCAATGAAGGAAGGCGCGAAGCTGCTGGCTGGTGGCCACGCGCTGACCGAAGGCCCTTACACCCACGGAACGTTCTTTGAACCGACAATCGTGGCCGGCGTGACCCCAAACATGCGCATTGCCAAGGAAGAAGTCTTCGGGCCGGTCGTGAGCTTGATCGAGTTCGACACCTTCGAGCAGGCCATCGAGATGGCCAACTCCATCGACTACGGTCTCTCGACTGCTCTTTATACGAAGGACGTGAATCGGGCCTTTACCGCGATGCGCGATCTCGAAGCGGGCATCACCTACATCAATGCGCCGACCATCGGCGCCGAGGTGCATCTGCCGTTTGGCGGCGTGAAACAGACCGGCAACGGCCATCGCGAAGGGCTGGGTGCAATCGACTTCTTCACGACGTGGAAGGCTGTCTACGTGGACTACTCCGACCGGCTGCAGAGGGCGCAGATCGATAACGCGGAGTGAGTATGGGCGATGAGAATCGCCTGGGGATGAAGAGCCTTAGTTGCTCATTCTTCCCAGAATCTCACCGTTTCCAGTGCGCAACGCGCAGTTCGCATGCTGGTCGCACTTGAAGTGGATGTGCGAGTAATTGGCAGCCCATGTTGCGGCGATCACCTGGTCGGTCTTCACCGGAATGAAAAAACTGCGTCCGGAGTCGTCGCTCAGGATGGCGCGCGCCGGTTCATACATGCTGACCTCGTCGTCGCCTTCAAAGTAGAACATCGAGACAGGGCCTTTGACGGCGGGCTTGCGCCTTCCCTTGCTTCCCGCCGCTGATGCCGTTGTCTGGGGCGATCCGACTCCAACTCCAGACACAGGGGCCACCGCCGGCTTTCTTCCCAGCGAGGCATCCTGCTCCGCGATTGTCGGAAAGTTGGTCGACAGATCCCAGTAGTCGAATTTCTTGTATTGATCGGGCGAGCAAGGCAGTTCACCCTGCGCCCACAACGCTTCTACCGAGCCGTCCTGGCTTTGAATGTTCTGGAAGACGTCGGTGCCCGGCTGCGTCCCATTCTGCGAGCCGCTGTGAAGCAGAATCTGCTTGCCACACAGCGCAAACCCGGCTGCGTCCAGCAAGCGGATGTTGATGGAGACGGGCTTGGAGGGATTGCCGGCGACGGCAGAAAATCCTGCGGCGTCGCGTGGATCGAGCGGCTCCATTTTCAGCATGTATTGTGTCTTGCCCTGTTGCCACCGCGTGACCAGATGGCCCCGCAGGCCCGAAGCTTGCGCAATGCCCGCCCCCATATCGTCGGAATCGGAAGAAGACGAAGAGAGAGAGCCCTTTGGGGTCAGGAACTGTTTCTGGGTCACCGTGATGACAACGACGCCGGCGATGGCCATCAGACCCAAAAGGAGAACGAGCATTCCCGACGCTCTTTTTGACGGCTTCTTTTGTTCGACGAAACCCTCATCGATGGGAAAGTTATAGGGATCCTGCTGTGCATGGAGAATTTCCTGGTTGCCCATCGGCTCGACTATGGCGCTCGAAGCTTGTTGAACCGGTTCGCTCATCCCGTGGCCTCATCCAATTCCTGGCCAACCCGCCAGCTCGCTGTTCCCGGCGCTCTGTGCTCGGGAACGCCATCTTTCCATTGGACGCTTCGATGCCGCCGGAGAGACTTTCGCCCCTCAGGCTCCCCCAGAGCAGGCCGCTCAAATCCAGGAAGGTTGATGCTCAAGGCTAACCCTCTCCGCATGGGTGTACAAGTTATTCAGGTAACGTGTCTTCTGATTTGTGATCTTTCGGTACCGCACTCTGATTTGGTGCAGCATCTGCCCTTGCCGGCGCGGTACCTGGGGGTTCGGCCGGAAGCGCGGGATGTTCGAACGCATAGAGCTCGTTGAACAGGTACCTATAGGTGGCGTGCGACTGCCCGCGAAACTGCGGCTTAAAGCCGAACAGCACGATGCGCCCCTTGCCGTAGGCGAGTTCAACGGCAGCGGCCTTTCCCTCGATGGCCTCGGGATGCAGCAGCAGTCCGCTCTCGAGCGGGTTTGTTTCCTTCGAGTAACGGGCGAGCACTGCACCGTGGAACCCCGGTTTCGGCTCGAACGCCGGGCCGTTCTGAAACATCACTACCGGTGAAGACGATAGGCCAAAGTTGCCCGGCAGATCGGCGTGCTCCGTTTCAACGCGCAGCAGCGCCCCCGAGCAGAAGAATTTATCGCTCTTCGCGCCTTCGAGCACGTTCTGCGCGGGCAAAGACATGAGCGGAATCAGGCTGGCCGCGGTCCGGTTCAGAGCAATCAGAATCCCGCCCTCACGGGCAAACTCGCGCAGGTTCTCCACGCCGTCGTCGCCGATACCGCCGGCATACTCACCCGGAACAACGCCGACGCCGAAGCCGTCGGTCAACTGATGGGCCGACATGTCGGGCAGGACGATGACATCGTAGCGGCTGCGCAGGTCGGCCGCGCGCATATCCGCGTTGTAGATGCTCTTCGGCTCAAAGCCATAGTTTTCGAGCACCCAACGCGTCCAGCCTTCATCGATCGAGGGCATCCAGGGACGATAGACTCCTACACGCGCCTTCTTGATGGGCAGCGTGTGAGCGGGTACACTCACGGCTACTGCCGAGACGGCATACTTCTTGGTCAGGTCTGCGATTGAAGTGTGGCTCGCCCCACTGATCAGAAATGCGCCGGTCTCACTGCCCTCGACAGTCTTCACAGGGTCCTGTGCAAGCGAAACGGTGGCCCCGGCCTGCAACGCCGCATTGACCAGCTGAAAGGATGCATTGGCTTTGTGGCTCACGGCGAAGACCGTGCCTGTGCCATCCACGGAGGCCTCGGGTGTCTCGGCCTTGTCGATTTTCGCCATCAATGCACGTTGATCCGCACCGAGCGGGTCGGTGACGGCGTCGACGTTCACCCCCATCTGCAGCGGCAGCGTCCACCCGGTGACGTCGTAGGGAAGGTCGATGGCTTTCGCGGTGCCGTTTTCGAGCGCGTCGGGATAGCGCTGCCGCTCGAACAGCTCCTTTGCGAGCGCGGAAAAAGGCTGATCCATCGGGACGACCCATGAGCCGGCCGAATAGGCTATGCCATTCGCCTTAAAGCCGGACTTGGTCGCGTACACGTCGAGGCCGTTATCGATCATCTTCTGCGCGAGCAGTGCCGCCTCAGGCGTGTCGGTCTGCTTGGAGGGGATGACGTAGGCGAACGGCGGCTCTTTGCTGAAGTGCTGCATGTTGTCGCGCGCGGCCTGATAGCGGTTGTAGAGCAGCGTCTCGCGATTCTTGGCGGCAATATCGAGTACCGACATCGACCCACCGACCATGTAGTCGACGGCATCCTTCAAACGCCACCATCCTCCCTCCCATGGCGTCGAGTACATGCTGAGCGCCCGCAGGTCCTGGAAGTCCTTGGGAAAGTCGCGCACCGTGTAGAAGTGCGGCGTGGCGTAGTCGTAGAGCGCCGTCTCGGTGAAGAACGAAATCTCGTTGCGGAAGACATGCGCCCAGTCCGTGAAGCCCGCGTACCAGTTATCGAAGCGCGACTCGGAGATCGCGCCCGGCATGTTGTGTGCGTTTAAGTAAGCGGTCATATTCGCGCCAATGAGATTCAGCCAGCTGCGCACCAGCGGGCTGATGTTGCTGGAAATAGGATCGGAAAACGGCGGAATCCAGATCCGCGCTGGGAACGGTGCCGTCTGGTGCTGGCAATAGAAGATCTCGGGGCTGTATTCGAGCTGGGTTTTGACGACGACCTGCTCTTCTTTCATGTTCATCATGTAGCCGTCGCGATTGTTGTCGTGGCCCACGTACTCCTGATAGAGCCAGGGCATCGGGGCGACCTCATATTTGGTGCCCAGATTCTTTCGGTACCAGTGCACGACCATGTCCTGTCCATCGGGATTCAGGGTTGGCCATAACACCAGGATCACGTTGTCGAGGATAGAGTCGATTTGCGGGTCATTCTGCGCCGAGAGGAGCTTGTAGGCCAGCACCATGGTGTGCTGCGGCCCGGCCACTTCATCCGCGTGGAGTCCGCCGTCGATGTGAACGATGACTTTCGATGTGCGCGCGAGCTGAAGTGCTTGCTCGTCCGTCAGATCGGTTGCGTGCGCAAGGCGCCCCGCGATCTGTTTGGATTCGTCGAGTTTGGCTAGGTTCTGCGCCGATGAGATCACAGCGAGTTCGATGTCTTTACCCTGGGTCGACTTCCCCACTGTGAACATCTTCATGCGAGCGGGCGCGGCCGCTGCGAGCGCGTGGAAGTAGCGCACCGTGTCTTCGTAATCGGCAAGATAGAAGTCGTCGCCGGGATTGTGCCCCAACACGGAGATTGGCGTGGGGACCTCGGCGTGCACTAGAGCGGAGGGCTGGGAAGTGAAACACCCGACCGACAGGAGAAGGAATCCAAGGCGAAGACTCAAGCGGAGAGAAGACATCGACGCTCCTTTAGGGCAAGCAAAAATGGGATCGAACGGGAGAGACTTCGGCGTCGGAGACGCCAGCGCTGCATGCGTGTTTCCAAGGTTAGCGCATTGGATTGGGATTGCAGAGATGGATTAGAGCCTTCGCAGGAGTCGCAGGCATTCAATCCACGCCTGATCCCGTGTTTTGGTGCGGAATCCGCAGCCAAATGGGAGATCGGCTTCCTCTACGCCTTGGTCGTCTCCAGCACATCGCGCAACGCGAAGCTCGTTTCGATGCGCGTCACGCCTGGCAGCCGGCTCAGCTCGTTCTGATGTAGACGGCCGTAGTCATCGATGCCGGCCACACGCGCGACCAGCATATAGTCATACTGGCCTGCCATAAGATGGCAGCTCACGACTCCTCTGCAGCGCCGCACGGCGGTTTCAAACCCGCTCAGAACCGTGGCCGACTGGCGCTCCAGCGTGACGCGAATGTAGACGGTCATACGTTTGCCGAGCAGCCGATCGTCGACCAGCGCGCGGTAACCACGAATGGCTCCGGAGCCTTCAAGGGCCAGAATGCGACGCGACGCGGCAGAAGCCGAGAGCCCCACTGCCTCCCCTATTTCGAAGTTCGTCGCTCGACCGTGGCTCTCCAGATAGCGCAGAATAGACGCATCGAGGTCGTCCAGTGGCCCTTCCGAACTCACTGCGGGTGTTTTGTGCGTATCTGCCGGATTTTTCTCACGTTTTGTGCTCATAACGCAGTTGTACCACGATGTTTGCACACATTGACACCGAGATTGGTCTTACCATGACTGCTGTTGGGAGTCCTGTGCAACAGCGCGCCGGAACCCAGCCCTCCCCTAACAAAAAGCACCGGCGTGCAGGCCGCTTCCGCAACGAGCCCTCCCCCAAGGGCGTCATTAGATAGAGGAGCAGGCGAGATGATTATCGGCGTTCCCAGGGAAATCAAGGACAACGAGGCGCGCGTAGGCGTGACTCCCGCCGGAGTGAAGGCGCTGACTGAGGCAGGCCACAAGGTTCTCGTAGAGACGCAGGCGGGCACGCTTTCGGGCTTCGACGATGGCGAGTACCAGGACGCGGGCGGGGAGATCGTCGGCGATGCCGGCTACGTCTGGGGCAAGTCGGAGATGGTGGTCAAGGTCAAGGAGCCCATCGAGAAGGAATACGTCTACTTTCGCGAAGGGCTGGTGCTCTTCACCTATCTGCACCTCGCTCCCTTGCCGGAATTGACCGACAAACTTCTGGACTCCAAGGTGATTGGCATTGCGTACGAGACCGTGCGAGATCGGCAGGGCACATTGCCGCTGCTGACGCCCATGAGTGAAGTCGCCGGCCGCATGAGCGTGCAGGTAGGCGCGAGCTATCTCGAAAAAGAGAAAGGTGGCCGCGGCATCCTGCTGGGCGGTGTCCCCGGCGTACCTCCCGCCCACGTGACGATCCTCGGCGGCGGTATTGTCGGCACCAACGCAGCCAAGATCGCGCTGGGATTTGGCGCCAAGGTTACGTTGATCGACCTGAATCTGAATCGGCTCCGCGAACTGGACGACTTGTATGGCGGGCGTTTGTACACGCTGGCATCGAACAGCTACAACATTGCCCACGCCACGCGCGAAGCCGATCTGGTGATTGGCGGAGTGCTCATTCCCGGCGCCACGGCTCCGAAACTGATAACGCGTGCCATGGTCGCGCAGATGAAGAAAGGCGCTGTCATCGTCGATGTGGCCATCGATCAGGGCGGATGCGTCGAAACGGCGCGGCCCACGTCGCACTCGAATCCGAGTTTTGTTGTCGACGGCGTGGTCCACTACTGCGTCACCAACATGCCGGGCGCGGTGCCGCATACTTCCACACTGGCACTAACCAATTCCACCTTTCCTTATGTACTGCGGATCGCGAATCTAGGCGTCCATGAGGCGCTCAGGAAAGATGCCGGATTGGCCGAAGGGCTCAATACGTGGCGCGGCACACTCACCTACCGTGGAGTCGCCGAGAGTCAGCACAAGCCCTGGACTGCGGCAGCGAGCGTGATCGCGTAGTGCGCACGGCCTCGTTTCAAATGGCGGGCCGATTCGCAGGACGCCTCTAAAGCAATCCCAGAGTTGCGGATACCCTTGAGAGCGCCTATGGAGGGTCGACGGCTCCCTGGTGGTTGCGTCGACTAAGGCCATACAGTTTCGATGTAGGGCAAACTCTGGAATCGCTATAATCGCCGCATGTCCTTCCTGGGCGACCCACGCCGGCGAACCGTGGTCTTTCTAGGCGTTGGTGTCCTTCTGTTCTTCGCGCTGCTGGGCGCGCTGCAGGCGTTCAATACCTCGAATGTTCACTTTTTGAATCCTGAGACGGCCGGCGAGACGCTGGCGTTTACGGGACTGACCGTTGTCGTCTTCCTGTTGCTGATGGTCTTGTTGATGCTCCTTCTCAGGAACATCCTCAAGCTCTATGCGGACCAAAGCAGCAGCGCACTCGGCGCGCGGCTTCGGACAAGGATGGTGCTGGGTGCGGTGTTGATCGCCGTCACACCTGCGACCTTCATGTTCCTGTTCAGCTTTGAGCTCATGAACCGGTCCATCGATCGCTGGTTTTCGCCGAACACTTCGGAGTTACACGAAGACTCAACCCGCGTGGTGCTGGAACTGGCGCAATATGTCACGAGCAATGCGCGTGGCGAGGCTGAATCTATTGCCGCGAGTGGTGCGACGGATGGCGATCTCGTGGCTCTGCAGAATGTGCTCGGATCGCATCGCATTACGCTGCAAGGCGGTTTTGCGCTGGTCTACGATAAGGGTCGGCATGTCCTTGCCAGCTACCAGGCGCCGCCGGATTCTAGCAGCGCGAGTTTGATTCCCTGGCTTCCGGAAAAAACGGAGGAGGGAGCCAGCGAAGTCGCAATCGACCTGCATGGTCCGCTTTCCGCGAATCTCCTCACCGCTGCCCAACGCAACGATGAGCCCGTGATCCGCATTGCCGGCGAAGATTATGCGCTGGGCATGTCGATCACCGCATCGGGCAAGATCGTGATTGCTGCCTTGCCGATGCCGCGCGGGCTGAGCCAGACCACTTCGCGTATCCGTCAAGGCGCGGCCGCGTATTGGGTTCTTTTCCGGTCGCGCAGAACAATCCGCGACACGTTTGTCCTCATGCTGCTGCTGATCACGGTCGTGGTTTTTTTCTCGAGCGTGTGGCTGGCCCTGTTTCTCTCCAAGCAGATTACGCGACCGGTCGAAGCGCTGGGCGATGCCATGGACAAGATTGCTGCCGGGAAGTATGACCACCGCGTGCAATTGGTGACGACCGGAGAGATGGCAGAGTTAGTGCGTTCGTTCAATCACATGGCGGCGGATCTGGATACGAGCCGGCAATTGGCTGAGACATCGTCGGCGCAGGTGATTGCGGCCAACATGGCCATCGAGGAGCGACGCCGGGAGCTGGAAACGATCGTTGAGACGATTCCCAGTGGTGTCGTCACTCTCGATGGCGCGGGCGTTGTCCTTCAGGCCAATCGGGCATTTGCGGTGTTGATGGGACGGCCGGAAGATCCGGAGTTGCGGGGCAAAAAGTTAGAAGCTCTTTTGCCTCCCGAGTGCGCAGATGACTTTGCCGCCCTGATCCGGCGCGGCCAGCGGATGGGAGCTGCCTCGACTGAACTCGACTTTCATGCGCGCAGCCGCGCCATGCATCTGGCGGTCACCAGTGCGCGTCTCGATCTCGGGCGTGGAAAGACCGGCAACGTGCTGGTCATTGAAGACACGACGGAGCTCCTGCGTGCACAACGCCAGCTGGCGTGGAAAGAAGTCGCGCAACGCGTTGCGCACGAGATTAAGAATCCGCTCACGCCGATCGCGCTGTCCGCGGAGCGGATCGGGCGGCATTTGGATCGCAGCCAGCCTGATTCTCCAAGCGTAATTCGCAAATGCAGCGAGGTCATCCTGGGGTGCGTCGCCACGTTGCGCTCACTCGTCGACCAGTTTTCGGCCCTCGCGCAGTTTCCGGCTCCTCAGCCGCGCCCCTGCGATATGAATCGCGTGGCGGACGAGGCCCTCGCGCTCTTTGCCGATCGTCTGGATGGCATCACGGTTCGACGCGAGCTCGAGCCGGGATTGCCGATGGTTCTCGCCGATCCGGAGGCGATCCGACGCGCGCTGGCCAATCTGATCGACAACGCCGCGGAGGCGATGCAGGGCAGTTTGCTGCGCGTCCTCGGCGTCAGCAGTGGGCTCAGTGAGGATGGCTCGGCGCTTGAAATTGCGGTCTCAGATACAGGACATGGGCTCACCGACGAGATTCGCGAGCGGCTCTTTTTACCCTTCTACTCCACCAAGAATCGTGGAACGGGACTGGGCCTCTCGATCGCCGCCAAGATCGTACAGGAGCATGGAGGCTCGATTCGAGCCGAGAGCAATACGCCCAAGGGTGCGCGCTTCCTAGTGCACCTGCCCCTGATGGAGACCGCGCAACCGCACTCTAGTGAAACACCGGCCGCCGAGTCTCTGACGAAAGCGCATTCATGAACCACATTCTGGTCGTTGACGACGAAGCCGAGATTCGGTCGTCGCTCGAAGAGATTCTGCGCGAAGAGGGCTACGGTGTGGCGACCGCGGCCACTGCGGCCGAGGCGCTCGTGCTTGTCCGGGACGCGCCGTACGAGGTTGTGCTGCTCGACATCTGGCTCCCAGATCGCGATGGCCTGGAAGTGCTGGCCGAGATCCACGCAATCGATGCACAGGCACGGCCGGAGGTGGTCATCATCTCCGGGCACGGAACAATCGAGACCGCGGTGAAAGCGACCAAACTGGGCGCATTCGACTTTCTGGAAAAGCCGCTCTCCCTCGATCGAACCCTCATTGTGCTCAAGAACGCCGTCGATGCGAGGCGGCTGCGCAATGAGAACCTCGAGTTCCGCCGGCAATTCGGTGTGGGGTCGGGGCTCACCGGCGAAAGCGTCCCGCTGAAGGCGTTGCGCCAACAGATTCGCCTGATGGCGCCCACCAATGGCCGCGTCCTCATCTACGGCGAATCGGGCACCGGCAAAGAGCTGATCGCACGCGCCATCCACGCGGAGAGTCTGCGCCGCGACCACGTTTTTGTCGAGTTGAATTGCGCCGCGATCCCCGAAGACCACATCGAGGCTGAACTCTTCGGCTACCGCCATGGAGCGCAGCCCGGAGGTCCTTCGGAGCAGCGGGGCACCTTGGAGCGCGCCGACGGCGGGTCGCTTTTTTTGGACGAGGTCGGAGACATGAGCCTGAAAACGCAGGCCAAGGTGTTGAGCGCTCTCGACGACCAGGTCTTCACTCCCGTGGGAGGAGCCCAACCCATCCGGATCGATGCCCGTGTGATCGCTTCGACAAATAAGGACCTGGAAGAAGAGATCGCCAAGGGCAACTTCCGCGAGGATCTGTTCTACCGGCTGAACGTGGTGCCGTTTTTTGTGCCGCCGCTCCGCGAGCGCAAGCAGGATATTCCCCCATTGGCGCGGGAGTTTCTGGCCGACTTTGGGCGGCAATACGGCCGTCCGCGCATGGAGATCAGCGAAGAAGCTCTGGAGACGCTGGCCAAATACCATTGGCCGGGCAATGTGCGCGAACTGAAGAACGTGATCGAGCGGGTCATGATTCTGAACCCACGGGCGCTGCGGATCGAGCGCAAGCATCTGCCTCCCCTGACCCACAAATCGGGATCGCAGACGGTGGGTGAGTTTTCGACGCTGCAGCAGGCCCGCGATGCCTACGAGCGCGAGTACATCCTCAAGAAGATCGAAGAGGCACGCAACAATATGAGTCGCGCTGCCGAGCTGCTTGGCCTGGAGCGCAGCCATCTCTACCGCAAGATGAAGGCGCTCGGGATCGGTTTGCGCGAGTAGGAAATACGGCAGGCACGGCTCGGCACCCTGTCCGAGAGTGGACACATTGTCTCGAAAGTGGGCATGAGCGGATCGCCACCGGTATTGAGAGATGTCCGGAAATCACAGGAAATAAAGGCAATTGTCGGCGCTTTCTGCGCCTCAAGATTGGGCACCGAATTGCTCTGACGTAGGGAACTGGGTTTCTGTTCGGAGGTGGCCATGGCGTACTTTGAGCGGATGCGTGATGCGATTTCGGAGCCGTTCAGCCCTGAGATCATTCGGCAGCGGACGGCGACGGGCTGGCAGATGGTTTCGATTGAGTGGCGGCGCGAGCTGCCGGACACGGAAGCACCTCCCGATGGCGCCTTCAACGAGGACATCCCCTTCGGGCTGCGGATCTCCGACGACTGCAAGCGGCTCGAAGTCGATCCCCACGAGAACCAGGTCCTGCTCCTCATGATGGACCTGCTGGCGCAGGATTTTTCCTATTCCAGCATCGTGAGCGACCTGAACGAAAAGGGCTTCAGGACGCGCGAAGGGAAACCGTGGTCGCGTGTCGCAGTCTTCAACATGATGCCGCGCCTGATCGAGGTTGGGCCCCGAATCTTTTCTAGCGCCGAGTGGGAGAAGCGGCGACTAAAGATCGCCCGGCGCGAAGCTCCGTAGGCTATCGCTTCCGCTTACGCCGCAGCCGAAAGCGGCCTCACTTTGGAACGCCTCTTCTTCGAAGCGACCCACAGGTCGCGTTGCGCCTGCAACCGCAGCCATAGCTCAGCGTCGGTGTTGAAGGCCTCGGCAAGCCGTAACGCCATATCGGCTGAAATTCCGGCCTTCCCATTCAACACTCGGGAAAGCGATGGCCGAGTGACTCCAAGATGCCGCGCTACGTCGGTCACCGATCGGCCATCCAGATAATTTGCCAATAGTCTTCCGGGATGTGCTGGATCGTGCATTCGCATAACCATCTCCCTTCTGAGTCATAGTCCTGATAATCGACCAAAATCGCGTCCTCTCCTTCGAACGCAAACGTCAGACGCCAGTTCCCGTTCACACTCACTGCCCAATGGCCCACCAGCTCCCCTCGCAACGCATGGAGCTTCCAGCCCGGGACATTCATATGTTCGGGCTTGACTGCTGCGTTCAAAACAGTCAGTTGCTCATTCAGCTTGCTCGCATCATTCGGTTGAATCCCAGCTTTGGAACCAGAGAGGAAGAACCGTTCGATTCCTTTGTGCCGGAACGTGCGTACCATCTCGGTTCCATTGTATCGCGTAACGCCACGCTATACACCGGGAGTTTTGGCGCATAGCGCCGCCGGCCTGGGGGCGGGCAGGCTATCGCTTCTGGATTGGGCCGATAGACCCAGGATTGTCTCCCAGCCGCGGATCGACACGGAAATCCCAGACCGACTGATTGATATCGGACGCCGAGAGGATTTCGACCAGCGCGTATTCGCCGACGGTGAGCGGCTTCTCCGGCGTGATCTTGAGCCAGTGCTTGCCCGGCAGCACCTCGGCCTTGGCTGCGATCACATCCTCGCTCTGGGAAACGTTGCCAGTGGGGCTGACGTGAATCGCCCCTACGATGCGGACAGCTTTGCGTTCGTCAACCTGCACAATGGCAAATCCCGATGCCGGCGAGTGCGCTCCGTGCTTGCGATTGGCGGCGTCCTTCGCGCCGCCGGTCTGCACCGTGAACGCATGGGTCTTAAGAGGCGGTGCCTCGCCTGGATCCAGCGAGAGATAGATCTCCGGATCGTTCACATGGAGATGCACCTTGGCATGTGCGCCGTCCAACTCAATACTTTCTCTCTGGCCCGCGAGCGGGTTGAAGACGCTGAGTCCATGCTTATTCTTTTGATTTAGGCTCAGGTCGGTGGGCGCCAATTCCACGATTTCGGGCGTGCCCTGATAGGTGTCGAGCACAAACACGCCGTCCTCGTCGGGCAACTCGAGGCCTTTGGCGACCTCCGGCATCCGAGCGCGCTGGTCCGCACGTTCTTCGGCGTCCTCCTTGTCGAGTTCTTCGGCCTCCTTCATTGAAGGCGAGGGCTCCTCCTGCGCGGTCGCGTGATCGCGCTCCCACTTACGCGTGGCTTCCCAGTCCACCAGATCGGCCGGCATCTCTTCCCATTCGCCGCGGTCCTGGGAGAGGTAACGGACTCGGTCGCCGACAACTTCGTACTGGCGGACGGGCTGAAAGCTGCCGTCTTTGAGGATCAGCCGATGATTCGAGGCCGTCCCCGGAATGCCGGCGGGCATGGGGAGAGGCTTGCGATCATCCGGGGCCTGCGCGCAGACGGGGGCAACCAGGAGGGCGGCAAGGGCCAGCCCGGACAAGCCACGTAAATCAAGAAGATGCGCCATGGTCCCTCAGTTTAGACGAAGCTCGAGGACGAGCGTCTTGTGAGAAATGTGGGCACTGTCGTCACAGCTTGCGATGACATCCACGGAGTCGCAGCATCTAAATATGTGTATTCTGGAAGCAGGGATACGTGTCGGCTCTCGTCCAATCACGCACATCGGGTCGCAGCCTGAGGCCCCGCGCCTTCACGGTTGTCGCGGCAGTGTGTGTGATTCTGCTGGCGCTGCTGGCAGTGGCGCAGGTTGCGCACACCCACCAGGGCGTGACAGACGCCGATCATTGCCCCCTCTGCATCGTGATGCACTCCGCAGCGCCAGTTTTGGCGACGGCGGCCTTGATTGCACTCGTGCAGGTGGCGATGACCGCGCCCGTGCCCGAAATTCGAACCATCAGCAGGAATTGGCACCCCCAGCTCTTCACGCGCCCGCCTCCCGTGGGACTTTAGGGCATCCCTCCGTTTATTGGCAGAACCCCCTTCGCACACACACCGGCATGACTCAGTTGACGCGGTGAAGGGAGCAGTACCCAAAAAACAAAAACGGAGAGATGTCCCGGATCGCATCGATGATGCCGCGGCGGAACGCCGGGCTTTTCCCTATTCATCACAGCAATCCCTGGGAGACACAGACTATGCCGTTCAAACACGGCCTGATTTTTGGCACCTTTTCAACACTATTCGCGCTTCTTCTCGGAGCGCTTGTCGCCTCAGCGCAAAGTGGGAACGCCGGCACCGTGCGCGGGACCGTTACCGATCCCAGCGGCGCGGTAATTCCCAACGCAACCGTGCATCTGACCAACCCCAACAGCGGGCTCGACCGCACAGTGACCAGCGACGCCACGGGGCAGTTCGTCTTTTCCAACGTACCCTTCAATCCGTATCAAATGGTGGTCTCGGCCACCGGGTTCGGCGTGCTGAGCCGAAGCGTTGAGATTCGATCCTCCCTTGGAACAAATCTGAAGCTGGTTCTTCAGATCGCCGGTACTTCGCAAACTGTCACGGTTGAGTCGTCCGGTGATCTGGTCGAGGACGACCCGACCTTCCACACCGACGTAGACCGGGACGCCTTCATCAAGGTGCCATTGGAGAGCCAGTCTTCGTCGCTGAGTTCGCTCGTCACGCTTACTACTCCCGGTGTCTCTGCCGACTCCAACGGCCTCTTTCATGGCCTCGGCGATCATGCTTCCAACTCCTTTTCGGTAGATGGCGAGAGCATTACGGATCAGCAGAGCAAGGTGTTCTCGAATCAGCTTCCCTCCAATTCCATCCAGTCCATCGAGGTGATCTCGGGTGCACCGCCGGCTGAATATGGGGACAAGACGAGCCTGGTAATCGTCGCCACGACGCGCTCGGGCCAGGGCGTAACGAAGCCGACGGGCAGCATCAGCAGTTCCTACGGCGCGTTTGGGTCAGCGACTGCCGGCGTCGACCTGGCATATGGCGGCAAGAACTGGGGGGATTTTGTCGAAGTGGATGGCCTGAATAGCGGACGCTTTCTCGATCCTCCGGAGTTCACGGTCTTTCACGACAAGGGGAACGAGGAGAATGCCTTCGACCGTGTGGACTATAGCTTCACGTCGGCCGATTCGGTGCACCTCGATTTCAACTACTCCCGTTCATGGTTTCAGACGCCCAACGCCTTCCAGAACCTGAATATTGAGAACGTCGTGAGCGGAGGCGCCAGCGCCAATCCTGTATTCGGAGATGTGGGTAACACCGATCAGCACTCGCAGATCTCCACATTCAATATCTCGCCTACTTACACCCGGGTCGTCAGCACCGACTCGGTCCTGAATGTAGGCGCGTATGTTCGCAGGGACGACTACAACTACTACCCGAGCGGCAATCCGTTGGCTGACCGGGGACCGGCCACTTTGCAGACGTCGTCGATCTCCCAGAACCGCACGTTGACCAATACGGGCGTGCACTCAGATCTCACCTATGCACGTGGAATGCAAAACATCAAGGCAGGAGCAGTCTATGAACAGACCTTCCTGCGCGAGAACGACGGCCTGGGCGTGGTCGATCCCACCTATCCCCTCACCGCCCCATGCACGGACGTCAACGGAAACCCGTTGGCGGGTTACTCCGACCCCACGGCTTGCGATGGCATTGTCGCTCTTCAAAACCCCAACTACATTCCCGTGCTCGCACCTTACGACCTCACGCGCGGTGGAAGCGCCTATGTCTTCGCTGGCCGCACCGATGTAAAGGAACTTGCGCTCTACATCGAAGACCAGGTCAAAGCCGGCAACTGGAACTTCAACCTTGGCATGCGTGGCGACATATACAACGGATTGACTGCGGCGAGCCAGGCGGAACCTCGCGTTGGCGTTGCCTACAGCATCAAGCCTACGACCACGGTGTTGAGCATCTCTTATGCGCGCACATTGGAGACCCCGTTTAACGAGAACCTGGTGCTGTCGAGCACGGGCTGCGCGAATGCAGTGCTTTCGCCGCTCCTCGGCTGCTCGTCCGGTGTCTCGGGGATCCTCGATCCCGGCTTCCGTAACGAGTTCCATGCGGGTTTGCAGCAGGGTATCGGCAAGAACGTTGTGGTGAGCGGCGAGTACATCTGGAAGTACACCCACAATGCGTTCGACTTCAGCATTCTGGGTAACACCCCGATCACCTTCCCCATCGACTGGCATAACTCGAAGATTCCCGGTTATGCCCTGCACGTTGAAGTTCCCAATTATCACAATTTCAGCGCGTACGCGGTGATGTCCTCGGTGGCGGCTCGTTTCTTCCCACCCCAGGTGGCCGGCGCGGGCGCGACAGTGGGTCAGACTGGCCTTCCGTTCCGCATTGACCACGATGAGAAGTTCAACCAAACCACGCATCTGCAGTACACACTCCCAGGACACAAACTCATGGGTGGCCTTTGGGGTGGTTTCAACTGGCGTTATGACTCGGGTTTGGTGGCTGGGTCGACACCTTGCTACGGCACGACCGATCCAAACACCCCGTGCGGAAACAGCTCGGCCACTTTGCCGGATGGTACCCCTGGGATCGCGATGGTGGACACCAACATCCCTCCGGGTCCAGCAACAAACGGCGTCGCCCTTCCGCTGACTGCGGATGAAGAGTTCCAGGCGGGATTCGAGTGCAACGGACAGAAGGCGACTCCGACCGTTGCCTTGCCTTCAGTCTGCCCGGCATCGGAGTTCAAGTCGAGCCTGATCAACATCCCGGCGCCAGGAATGGGTGACAACGACAAGAATCCACAGCGCATCGCGCCGCGCAGCCTCTTCGACGTCTCGCTTGGCAAGAACAATATCTTCCACGCTGATCGCTATAAGGTGGATCTCGACCTGACGGCAATCAATGTGACAGACAAGTATGCGCTCTATAATTTCCTGTCGACGTTCAGCGGGACGCACTATGTAACGCCGCGCGCGCTGACCGCGAAGGTGACCTTCAACTTTTAGTGGACAGTGAACGGTAAAGAAGTGAAAGAGTGAAGCAGAGAAACAGGGCTGGCCGCAATGGCTAGCCCTGTTTTGCTTGTTGGCGCGTTGGTTTGCAGGAAGACAGTTGATCTACTGCTCGCGCAGCAACACCAGCGGGTCGACGGCCAGGGCGCGCCGTGCTGGAATCCAGCTGGCGATTAGGCCGAGCAAAAGCATCGTCACCGTCACGCCACCGAGAACGAGTGGGTCTTTGGGCGTCGCCTGGTAGACGATGTAGGAGAGTACGCGCGTGGCGAGTACGCCCAGCAGCAAGCCGACTGCAGAACCGATCGCGAGCAATCGAAGGGATCGCCCGAGCGCTGTGCCGAGGACATTCTTCTTGCTGGCGCCCAGCGCGACACGAATCCCCAGCTCACGCAACCTCCGGCTGACGACATAGGAGGCCATGCCGAAGATTCCAGTCGAGGCGAGCATCGCGCCCAGCAGGCCGAGAACTCCCAGCGCGACGGAAGCCACGCGGGCTGCGAACCGCGCCGAATCCATCTCGCGGGTCCAGGTGCGGATGGAGATTGGGAGGCTGCCATCGAGACCGTGCAGCGTGTTCTGGAGCACTCCGGTAAGCTCCTCGGGGCTGCGGGAAGAGCGGACCACGAGCCAGGTGCCTGTAGCCGCATACTGCTGGAACGAGAAAAACATGGCCGGTTGCTGGTCTTCGGTGATGGTGCGGTATTTGCCGTCCTCAACGACGCCGACGATCTCAGCACGCTCTTTTCCCCAGAATTTGAAGTGTCCGCCGATGGCCTTGTCGACCGAACCGAAGACTTTGACAGCGAACTGACGATTGACGAGAGCGACTTTGGGAGCCTGTTTGTCGTCATGGAAGATCAGGTCCCGGCCTGCGAGCAGATGCGTGCCGGCTGCGGACAAGTATCCCGGCGAGATGCGATAGCTCATGGCGTCGGCGGCGTAGTTGGTCGGACGGAAGTCGGTAGTGGTGTCGGTATAGACGTAGGAGTCGCCGCCGCCAAGGCTGAGGGGGAGCTGGCTCGTGTAGCCGACGGCAGCCACGCCGGGAATGGCGGCAACGGCGTCCAGCATGCGGCGCTGCATGTCTGCCGCATGATCTTCCGTGTATCCAGCCATGTGGAGATCGGACTCGAGCACAGTGACATTCTGGGGCTGAAATCCGTAGCTGTTCTGGAGAGAGCGGGCGAGGCCGCGCACGGCAACGAGCGAGGAAGTGACGAGCACGGCGCAGATAGCGATCTGCACGACCAAGAGTAGGTCGCGAACTGTGACCCGCCGCATCGTTCCGACAGTCGAACCAGTCCGAATGACCTGCCACGGATCGGCACGCAGGACCTGGCGAACGGGGACCATGCCGAACAGCAATCCGCTGAAGAGAGCCAGAACGAGGGCGACGGCATAGGTGCGCAGGTCGGGGTTCACGGGGATATTGATGGGGACATCGGGGATTGGCTGCCACACGCTAAGGAAACGCAGAATGACCACGCCGCCGGCGAGTCCGATTACGCCACCGGCCAACGAGACCAGCACGGCCTCGGTCAGAAGTTGGCGAAGGATCATCCCACGGCGGGAGCCAAGTGCCAGGCGAAGGGCGACTTCTTTAGCGCGGTCGGCTGCACGAGCCGCGAAGAGGCTGCCCAGGTTAGCGCACGCGGCGAGGAGAATCAATCCGGCGAGGAGCATGAGGCCGGCCATGAAAGCGCGCGCTGGGCCACCGAGCATATCGCCGATGAGGCCGGGGCGCGCCAGAGTGAACTTGAGGCCATCGTCTTCGCTGGGATAGGTTTTGGCCAGCCATGCGCCGATCGTATTCAGGTCAGCCGTCGCTTGTGCCGGAGTGACTCCTGGTCTTAACTTGCCGACCACGAGAGGCGAGTGATCCCCGCGCCACTGAATCGAGTCGTATCCCTCGACGGTGGGCTGCTCGACAATGGGAATCCACATGGCCGGGGCGAAGAACAACTCGGAGCCGCGGAAGCCAGGCTGGGCTACACCGACAATGGAGAAGGGATGCTTGTTGACGGCGATGGTGCGGCCAACGACGCCCGTGTCGTCATGAAATTGGCTGTGCCAGTAAGCGTAGCTCAGGACGACGTAGGGTGCACTGTTCTTCCCTTTTTCGTCGGCGGCGTGGAAGAAGCGACCGAGATAGGGTTGAACGCCGAGAGTGTCGAAGTAGTTCCCGCTGGCCAGATAGGGCCATGCGGTGGATGGGTTGCCCCCGGTGTCGATTCCTGCCGGACCGATGATCGAGAAGGTCGCCAGGTTCTCGAAGGTCCGGTTGCGGTTGCGCAGATCGAGGTAGTCGGGATACGACTGCGAGGGGAACTGGAAGCGCTGCACCAGGTAGAGGCTCTGGGAGTTCGGCAGTTTGACGGGGCGCAACACGATCGCATTCAAAATGCTGAAGACAACAGCGTTTGCGCCGATGCCCAGCGCCAGAGTAATGATGGCGGTCAGAGTGAAGCCCGGCGACTTGATCAATTGCCGGAGGGTGTAGCGCAGATCGGTCGACATGCACTGAGGTACGGGGCTTCCGGGAAGGAGGTTCCCGCGAACTCGTCACAAAATGCGGTGACAATTTGAAAACACACGTTCCAGATGGTCGAGTCGCATCCCCGATCAGCCGAGCGGGACGCGGGCGAGGCAGACGGCGAACCAGCCGCGGCGATCGGTCCAGGTCATATTGTGCGCGAATCCGGCTGCGGCGAGCAGGTCTTCGGCTTGACCGGGCCGAAATTTGTAGCTGTTCTCGGTGTGGATGGACTCGCCACGAGCGAAGTCCACTGTGAGATCGAGGGCGGGAAGATGGACCGTCTGCGCCTTTTCGCTGATCAGATGCATTTCGATGCGCGAGTCGAGCGCATTCCACAGGGCACGGTGCACGAAGGCGTTGGGATCGAAGTTGGCATCGAGCTCGCGGTTGATGCGCACCAGCATGTTCCGATTAAACGCAGCGGTCACGCCGTCTGCATCGTCGTAGGCGTCGAGCAGAGTATCGGCGCTCTTGACGAGATCGACGCCGAGGAGCAGCGCGTCGCCGGGCCGAAGGGCCGAGCGAATCTTGCGTAGCAGGCGGGCAGAGTCTTCGGGCTCAAAGTTGCCAATGCTGGAGCCAATGTAGAGCACGAGCCGATGCTCATCGGGCGCGGGCGGGTCAAGGGCCAAGCCTTCGGTGTAGTCGACGACCTGGGGAGCGACGTAGACATGCGGAATCTCGCGTTCGAGGCGCTCTTCGGCGGCCATGAGTGCGGTGGCGGAGACATCGGCGGGTTCGTAGACGACGGGGCCCTGACGCCGCACAGCGGCTGCGAGCAGAAGGCAAGTCTTCTCGGCAGACCCTGCGCCGAGTTCGGTGATGCGGAGACGCTTTCCGGCCGCTGCACGCGCCACAATGGCGCCGGCATCGGCGGAGAGGATGGCTCGCTCGGTGCGGGTCAGGTAGTACTCGGACAGCTCGGTGATTTGTTCGAAAAGCCGCGAGCCCTCTTCGTCGTAAAAGAGCCAGGGGGGAAGCCGCTTAGGAGTCGACGCAAGACCTTCCCGAACCGCCGTGGCGACCCGTTCTGAGATGCGCGCTTCGGCAGAAGGAAGAGCCGTGATCGCCATGTGGAGTTTTGGATGCGCGACGGTTGGAGCGGGTTACGATTTCTCTGGTTTCGCTTGCGCCAGCCGAATGCCGGAGTACTGCCAGCGGGTTTCGGGCGCGAAAAAGTTGCGATAACTGGCGCGGATGTGCGCCGCAGGGGTGACACACGATCCGCCGCGCAGAACCATCTGTCCGCTCATGAACTTGCCGTTGTATTCGCCCAGCGAGCCGGGCAAAGGCCTGAACCCCGGATACCCCAGGTAAGCACTGGCGGTCCACTCCCAACAATCCCCCCATGCTTGCATCAAGCGGGACTTTTGCCGCTGCGCTGGGCCCTCGCTTTGGAGTAGATCCGTGGCTGGAACGGGCAGAAGGTTGCCGGAATCGAGGAGGTTACCTTCGACGAGGTGATTCCTCGCTTGTTCCGGGGCGGCTGCTTCCCACTCAAATTCGGTGGCGAGGCGCTGGCCAGCCCAGCGTGCGTAGGCGTCGGCTTCGTAATAACTCACCTGACTGACCGGGGCTGACGCCATGGCATCGAGGGATTGTTCGCCGCACAGGGTAAACAGAGTCCAGGCGCCGTCGGCGTTCGACCAGTAGAGAGGAGCGCGCCAGCTTTCGCGCCGCACGGTATCCCAGCCGGCGGAGAGCCAGAGCTCGGGTCGCTGGTAGCCGCCGTCGGCGATGAAGGCAGCGTACTCGCCGTTAGTCACCAGGCGGTTGGCAAGTGCGTAGGGCTCGAGCCAAACGCGATGACGCGGCATTTCGTTGTCGAAGGAGAATCCGCCGCCCATGTTGCCGACGGCGACGAGGCCGCCTTCGAACTCGACCCACTGCGGGGGGACGGCGAGAGAGGGACCAGCTTGGCGGTCGCGGGGCGATGCCGGAAGGTACGCCGGGCGGAGCGGATTGGTGAAAAAGGCGTGGAGAATGTCGGTGAGCAACAGCTCCTGGTGTTGTTCTTCGTGGTTAGCGCCGAGCTCGATGCGTTTGAGTGCTTCGGGGTCGGGACATCGCTCGATTAACTGCTCGATGGCTTCATCGACGTTCCTGCGATAGCACAGGATTTCGTCGAGCGGTGGGCGCGAGAAGGAGGAGCGCAATCGCTTCTCAGGAAAGGCAGCGAAACTAAGGTAATAACTATTAAAGAGCCAGGCGAAGTCGGGGTTGAAGACCTTGTAGCCGACGAGAAATTCGCGCAGGACGAAGGACTCAAAGAACCAGGTGGTGTGGGCGAGATGCCACTTTGCCGGCGAGGCCTCGGGGCATGACTGCACCATCATGTCTTCGGGCGAGAGGGGTTCAACGAGCGCAAGAGTACGCGCGCGTGTGGTGCGGAATCGCTCGGCAATTGCAAGATTTAGGGACAATGACGAGATCGAACTCACGGAGGATCCTCTTGTCTTGGGATGACGGCGCCTTCGTTTGCGTTGCGGGGATTTGAGGCACCGAGTTTCGTTCGCTTCTCCTTTTGCATCTCACCCGTCAATGAAGTGTCGCGCGTCACGGTGGTTTGACCGGATTGATGCGATACCCATGCAGGGCCGTTGGTTTCCAGTTTGGCCCGCCTGGGGGCCGTTTTACAAATCTCGCTTCTGTCATGTGGCGCAGCACCCAAAAAAGTGCTTTAATTCCGCACTGACAATCCTCAAGATTTGTCGCCCCCATTCCTTCTTGAGGAGGGAATATGTGTAGACCCAACGAACGCCGCTGGCTGCCGGCAACTTTGGTTTCAGCAGCCCTGATCGCAGCCGCACTCACGACGGTTGCGCAGACGACGCCGAACGCCGGATTGACCGCAGCAAGGCCTGCCCTTGAATCCACCGTTCTCCCAGCCGCCCAACCGGCACCGGAAGCACTGGCCGATGCCCTCATGGCGCATCGTCGCTACCAGGCTGCAATTGAAGCATACAAGCAGGCTCCCGCGTCGCCCGTGGTGTGGAACAAGATGGGAATCGCCTACCAGATGCTCTTTAATCTGCAGGATGCAATGCGGTGCTACCAGGCGTCCCTGAAGCTCGATGCGAAGAGCGTCAATGTTCTCAACAATCTGGGCACGGTATACGACTCGATGAAGCAGTATCGTATGGCCGTGAAGATGTACCGCAAGGCGCTCAAGCTCGATCCGAAGTCGGCGCTGGTGCTCAAGAATCTGGGCACCGATCTACTGGCCCAGCACCAATATAAGAAGGGCTGGGAAGTGTATAAAGATGCGCTGGCAGTCGATCCGCAGATCTTCGACCACAGCAACGGGCCGCGCATCGAGAATCCAGCTTCGGTGCAGGATCGCGGCGCCATGAACTATTACATGGCGAAGGGCTGCGTGCGTGCCGGCGAAACCGATCGTGCCGTGGAGTATCTGCGGATGGCGATCGACGAGGGCTTCACAAACCCGAAGAAAATTGCCGCCGACCAGGAGTTTGCGGGCCTGCATGGCGTGCCGGCGTTCGACCTGCTGATCGCGGAGCAGAAGGCGCAGTAGACTGCGGTCGGGCGCGGAGTGCCTGGAGCCGATTGATCGAGGATATCCTTGATTCCGAAAGACATGCTGGTCAGAGTAGTCTTCTGAGGCGCGCCCTGCGTCTATCGAGACAGCCCCTGTCGATGGAGGTCCTCGGAGGCCCAATGAACATACGCGTTTTGGCTGCGCTTCTTCTCTCTTCTGCGATGGCTGGTGTTTCGGCGCAGGATATGCCCACTCCTCAGGGATCCGGGCAAGGCGGCGGACAAGGGCAGCTTGGTGGCCGCGGCGGCGGCATGGGATTCGGGATGGGGCGCGGGACGATTGGGACCGTGACCGAGGTTGCAGCCGACCACTACACGATCAAGACAGAACTGGGCGAAACCTACACAATTCATTTCAGTGTGAATACGCGGATCATGAAGCAGCCACCGGGCGGTGGGCCAGGGCGCGGGCAGCGGCAAGTGCAGGGAGCGGGGCAAGGATCGGGATCGGGATTGGGATCTGGTGGGGGTGGGGGCCAAGGCGAGATGCGGACGCCACCGCAGAGGATCAATGCGGCGGATATCAAAGTAGGCGATGCGATCGCAGCCAACGGCGAAGTGGATGCCAACGCGAAGTCGGTGGGCGCCGTCTTTATCATGCTGATTGATCCAGAGCGCGCGAAAGAGATGCGTGCGATGGAGGCCAACTTCGGCAAAACGTGGCTGGCGGGCCGGGTGACGGCGATCAACGAAGTCAAGGTGAGCCTGGAAGGCGGACCCGACCGCGCACCTCACAGTTTCGTGGCCGACGAGAACACGACCTTCCGCAAACGGCGCGACCCGATCACCCTGGCCGATGTGCAGGTGGGCGACATGGTGCGCGTGGAAGGTGCGATGAAGGACGGGACATTTGTGGCGACGTCGGTGATGGTGATGGGTCCGCCGCCGCAAATACCGCGCGATGCCGGCAATGGACCGGGACAGCCGCCCACACCACCCCAGTAGACTATTCGCGATTGGTGAGCCGGCGTGCTACTCGGCCCGCAGCGCCTCTACCGGATCGAGACTCGCTGCTCGCTGCGCCGGAATCAACGCGGCGACCAGAGCTGCCAGGGCAAGGCTCACCGTCGCCATTGCCAGCATGACCGGATCCCAGGGTTTGACGCCGAACAGCTGATCGGTAATCAGCCTCCCCGCGCCCATCGCTGCTGGAATCCCCAGCAGCAGCCCTATGCCCACCTGCCAGAACGCGCCGCGCAGCACCATTGCGACGACCTCTCCGCGATCCGCGCCGAGGGCCATGCGTATTCCGATCTCGTTCGTGCGCTGTTCCACGGTGTAGGCGGTTACGCCATACAGCCCGATCGCCGCCAGGACAAGCGCCAGACCGCCGAAAAGCAGCGTCAGAGTCGCAATCATGTTCTGCTGCGAAAAGGCCGAGTCCAACAAGTGCTGGTAGGGATCGACACTGTAGAGCACGAGGTTTGGGTCGATCTCCGCCATCGCTCGCCGCACCTGCGCCTCGAGATTCGGCGGATTGCCCGGCGCCCAGAGCACCAGGTTGTTCAGATAGTGTCCCGCCGACTCGCCCGCCTGCGCCTCTGGCTCGTCGAAGTGCGGGGTCTGGGCCTCGGCCATGAAAAACGTCGGACGAGGCGGATCTTTCAACTTATAGGTCAAATAACGCATGTCCGCTGCCACACCGACGATCTCGTACATGCCCGCATACTTGCGCTTGTACACTCCGAAATGTTGGCCGATCGGATTCTCGCCGTCCTTGAAGAATTGCTTCACAAAGGCCTGGTTCACCACGGCAACGTTGCGCGTGTTTGCCGTGTCCTGATTCGTGATGGGGCGGCCCAGCAGGATCGGATCTCCCACCGATTCGAAGAACCCTGGCGTCGCGAACACGAAGCCGGCCCCGTTGTCGTCCTTGGCGTTCGGCTCCGGCTTGCCCTGGATCAGGACTCCCGTGTTCCAGCTGTCGCCGCTCATCGGTGCATACAAAGCAGCGCTCACGCCGCGCACTCCCGGAATTGCTCCGATCTTTTCCCGCAACTGCTGATAGAGCAGATTGAGCTGGTCCGGTTTGTAGTTGGCAATGCGGGGATCGATCCAGGCAACATAGTGGTCCTTGAGGTCGAATCCGAAGCTCTGATGCTCGAGATTGCGCAGGCTATTGCCCAGTAAGGCTGCCGCGCTGAGCAGAACCAGCGACATCGCAGCCTGTGCAATCACCAGGGCGCGCTGGGGCCAGCGCACTCTGGAACCTGTCGTCCCGCGCGCTCCACGCAACGCTTCGACTGGCTCCGCTTGCGACGTCATCCAAGCCGGTGCGATGCCGAACAGCACGCCGGTCAGCACGGAGACGCCAAGCGTGAACAGCAGAATTGGCCATGAGGGCGAGGCCTCGATCGGGACGTAGTTGGTCGCACTGGCAACCTTGAATGCCAGATACACCATCCACTGCGATCCGGCGTAAGCCACAGCGATACCCAGTGCCCCACCGATGACGCTGAGGGTCACACTCTCCACCAGCGCCGCCCCAACGAGACGTTTCTGTGATGCACCCAGCGCGATGCGCACCGCCGTCTGCGTCCTGTTCCGCAGCCCGCGCGCCAGCAGTAGATTCGCGATGTTGGCACAAGCCACCAGCAGAACGCAGCCTGCCGCAACCAGCAGCAGCTTGAGGCCCTCCTCGTACTCCTCTCTCACCTCAGCCACGCCCGCGCCGCCCGGAGTCAGGTACATCTTCTGCTGTTGCCAGACTTCCTTTTCCTGCGGAACCATATCCGCGACATGGCTCGCCTGCCAGTCGTGGAGCTCGACGCGCAGCCTAGCCTCGAGCTGCTTCGGATCGGTACCCAGCTTGACTCTTCCGATCAGGTCCAGCCAATGTTGGTTGGGGATCTTGAGCTGCGCGAGGGCTCCATGGAGCAGGGGCTCTGTCGCCACCGGCAGCCAGATCTCCGGCATGCCCCATCCAACCAGCTTGGCGCCATAGAAGCCTGGCGCCGCGACGCCCACAATCGTGAAGGGGTGTCCGTTGACCTGGTATACGGAGCCCACCACCGTTGGATCCGCACCGTATTTGTTCTTCCATACTTCGTAGCTCATCACAGCGACTGGCGGAGTGCCTTCGACATCATCGGAGGGCTGGAAGACCCTGCCGATCCACGCGCCAACACCAAAGGTTCTGAAGAAATTTCCCGATACGAATTGCCCGTTCCGTGTTTCCGCCTGTTGCTGGCTCCCCACCCGCCGGACGCCCAGTCCCTCGTTACCGCCCTGCAGGGCCGCCAAATCGGCAAACTGTGGGGTGTTGTCGCGGAAGTGTTTGTAAAGGTCGTAGGAAAAGATCGCGAACTCCTCGTCCTGGGTGTAGCCTCCGTATCCGCAGCAATGAATCTTGTTTCCGATGCGCCACAGCTCATCGGGCTTCGGCACGGGTAGCGACTTCAGCATGACCTGCTGGACCAGAGAAAAAATGGCGGTCGTTGCGCCAATGCCCAGCGCGAGCGTGAGGACGGCGGTGGCCGTGAATCCAGGTGAACGCCGCAGCTGCCGCAGGGCCTGCTTCACATCGTTGAACATGCTGACCCCTTTTTGATGGGAACCGACGACATTCCAGATGCACGCAGGCCGCCAGTCTTGTAGACGCGGAATCATCTGACTACAGATGAATTAGAGCCAATGAGCCGGGCCAAAAACTGTCCGCAATCGCGATCCTCTGTTCGGAAATGAACAAGCTCTTCGCCGGGCCCAGGTTCTCGTTCAATAGGAGAGATCGTGCATTCGCCCGATCCTGCGGGGTGCCCGCTCTGGACCCACTACTGTCGGCAGCCTCACAGCGGTCGATCGATTCTCCAGTTAAACTGTGCACGGGATGGACCCGCCATGAAATCTACGAGCAAGCCGGGTTCATCCAGCAATCACGAGGACCAGATCCGTGACGCGCGTTTCGCGATGCGGATTTCTCTGATCGTGGGCGTTCTGATGCTCGGGGCCAAGGTCAGTGCCTACCTGCTTACCGGTTCCTCCGCCATTTTCTCGGATGCCGCTGAATCCGTTGTTCATGTGGTGGCTGTGGCCTTTGCGGTTTTCAGTCTTTGGCTCAGTACGCGGCCCGCCGATCCGAAATTCCATTACGGATACGAGAGAATCAGCTTCTTTTCGGCAGGATTTGAGGGAGCCATGATCGTCGTGGCGGCCGGAAGCATTCTCTATACGACGGTTCAAAAGTGGAGACACGGACTGGCATTTGAGGATCTCGGGAATGGCGTGACTCTCATCGCCGGTGCCGGGGTGCTGAATGCGATTCTGGGGTGGTATTTGTTGCGACTGGGACGTCGGAATCGTTCGCTGATCCTGGAAGCCGATGGCAAGCACGTGCTGACGGATAGCTGGACCAGCTTCGGCGTGGTTGTGGGCATTCTGCTGGTGATGCTCACCGGATGGAAGCCGCTCGACCCTCTGGTTGCCCTTGCGGTGGCAGGAAATATCTTGTGGTCTGGCGGAAGCCTTGTTTGGCAGGCCGCGAAGGGGCTAATGGACTATTCCGACCCCGCCGTCGGCCATCGGATTCGCGGCAGCCTGGACGCCATTTGCGATGAGTTTGGACTGCAGTATCACGGAGTGCGATTCCGTACCACCGGCTACCGCCTGATCATCGAGATTCACCTGCTCTTTCCGCAGAGTATGGCGCTGGGTGAGGCACATCGCCTAGCGACGCTCGTGGAAGAGCGCCTAACGGTCGATCTGGCCATGCCTGCGGAGGTGACCACGCACCTGGAATCGCTGGAAGACCATTCCGAGGTGCACCATGCGGTGCACTACACGGGAAGGCCGGACTAACCTCCGGTTCGAACCGCTAGAGAGGATTTGTCCCCAGGCTCTTAGCGACGGCGCATTCCGATCCAGGCGGCAAGACAGCCGGCAACGACTCCGGCAGCGAAGACGATGCCGACCGCTTCCACCGGATTCTGCTTCACGGCTCTCTTTGCGTCGTCAAGAGTATCCTCTGCAAACTCGCGTCCCTGCCGTGCCGTTCGAAGCGCAGAACGCACTCCATCGTCCACGGCATCCTTCACCATCGACTTGATCTTCGCTACCTCGCGAAGTAAATCTTCCACGGTTGCCTGTTTCTCCAGCAGTTCAATCCCCATAGCTGATCTCCTTATGCCTTGCTCGAACCGCGGTCCGCATTGCACCGCGGTATTCGGCGTATCTGTATCGCCTGTTTGATGCGACCTGTGCGGTGATCGTTGCTCGGTCAGGTCGAGGCGTACGGACTTCGGGCAGTTGGGCCGGTTCCGGGCAGCAGGCGTTTTCCGGTTCGTCGGGCGACCAGCGCCTTTTGTCGGACGATTTTGCCCTTCGTCGGAAAAGCAGCGCCCGGCCTTTCGATCCTGGATAACGTTCAAGGTGACACCAACACTTTGAAAGGGATCGGATCCGATGGATGACACACTCGTTCAAGTCGAAGAGGTCACACGCACGTTCCCGCTGGACCACAGCGAGGTGACGGCGCTCGACCACAGCAATCTCCGGGTTTCTGCCGGTGAGTTTCTGGCGATTGCCGGGCCAAGCGGCAGCGGCAAATCGACGCTCCTTAATCTGATCGGCTGCATCGACAAGCCGACCTCCGGGCGCATCGCGATCGACGGCGTGGATACGTCGCAACTGAACGCGGCGCGCATGACGACGCTGCGGCGCGAGAAGATCGGCTTCGTTTTTCAGACCTTCAACCTGATTCCGGTCTTTACCGCGGCAGAGAATGTGGAGTTTCCGCTTCTGGTGCAAGGGCTGAGCGCGAACGAGCGGAAGGCGCGTGTTCAGGAGGCGCTCGAGAGTGTCGGACTGACGGCGCGTGCGCATCATCGGCCCGATCTGCTCTCGGGCGGCGAGCGCCAACGAGTTGCAGTCGCCCGAGCGATTGTAGGCAGGCCGGCATTGGTGCTGGCGGATGAGCCGACGGCTAATCTCGACACGCGCAATGCGACGCAACTCATCGACCTGATGCGCGACCTGAACGGCCGCCTCGGGCTCACGTTCATTTTTTCGACACACGACCAGCGCCTGCTGGAGCACACGCCGCGCATTGTCCGGTTGACCGACGGGCGAGTGGTTTCAGACAGCCAGTTGGAAGGAGCCAGTCATGGGCAAGTTCTTGCTGCTTGCGTTTCGTAACGTCTTTCGCAATCGCCGCCGCACGGTGATGACGCTGCTGATGGTGGGGGGCGGCGTAGCCGGGCTGCTGCTCGTCGGCGGATTCTTCGCCTTCATGTTTCGCGGACTACGCGAGAGCACCATTCGCACCGGGCTGGGCCATATCCAGATCTTTACTGCCGAGCATTTCCAGCGCGATGAGGTGCATGTGCTCGACACGGGCATCAGCAACTGGCAGCGTGTGGCGGCATCGGTTCGTGCCGGCGAGCATGTGCGCGGGGTTGCGCCGAGGATCGAGTTCTACGGCATGTTGTCGAATGGCGTGAAGTCGTCGGTCTTTATGGGCAGCGCGGTCGAGCCCGATGTCGAGCGGGAGATGGGATTCAACCCGAGGATCGCGTCGGGCAGGGATCTGAGCACGAATGCGAATGGAGAAGTCGAGGCTCTAGTCGGTGTCGGCGTTGCGAAATCGATGAGCGTCAAGGTCGGTGACGGGTTGACCATCCTGGCCGTGACCGCGGATGGCGCGCTGAACGGGATCGATGTGCAGATCGTGGGCATCGTGAACACGGGGTTCAAGGATCTCGACGATCGCTTCTTGAGAGTCACCCTGCCTTCGGCGCAACGGTTGCTGCAGACCGATCGCGTGACGAACCTGGTGGTTGGACTCGATCAAACGGAGAACACGGACAAGGTGGCCGCGACGCTGATTCCCAAACTGGGCGGGCTCGGGCAACCAATGGCGATAAGAAAGTGGGTCGAGCTGGCGGCCTACTACAAGCAAGTGAGGACGCTGTTCAGCGGCATCTTCGTGTTCCTGGGAATCATTGTGTTCTTCATGGTGTTGATGGCCAGCGTGAACACGCTGCTGATGGCGATGTTCGAGCGGACCCGCGAGATCGGCACGATGCTGGCGATGGGTACGCCGCGCGCGTGGATCGTGGCGCTGTTCATGGTGGAGGCGACGCTCACTGGATTCTTTGGAGCGATCGTCGGCGTGATCGGCGGCAACCTGTTAGGAATGGCTCTAAACGCCTCCGGACTGCACCTGCCGCCACCCCCAGGAACCGATGTGCCCATGCTGTTCCGGGTTCTGCATGTGCCTGGCCTGATGATCGGCGCTTCACTGATGGTCGTCATCTCGCTCGCGCTTGCATCCATCCTGCCTGCGATCCGCGCATCGCGGCTGCAGATTGCGGAGGCCCTGGCCCATGTATAACGTGAATCGCATTCTTCGTTCATTCCTGCTTCTCTTTCTGCTGGCCTTTCTGATTACCTGGGTCGTTGTTTGCCATGCAGCTTCGGCGACTGCGCCCAACGCAGAGACAATCCTGAAGCAGTCCGATGCGTTTCGGAACGGCTGGCCCGCCTATGTGGTGCATGTGAAGATTACGGACTTCGAGGCTGGAAGGTCCGATGAGGAGCATCTCTACGAGGTCTCGCAGAAGGGCACGGACAAGACGTATGTCGAGTTCATGAGCCCGCGCGAGAAGGGCCGGCATCTGTTGATGGTCGGCGATGACATGTGGGTGTATCTGCCCGATACCAGCCGGCCGGTGCGGATTACACCACTTGAGCGGCTGACGGGGGATGCCTCGAACGGCGATGTGGCGCGCACCAATTACGCAGTGGACTACACGCCGGTGTATCTGCGCGACGAGAAGGTTGGCGCAGTCGAGTGTCGCGTGCTGGAGCTGACAGCGAAGCGCAAGGGCGCAACGTATCAACGGATTCTCTATTGGGTGCGGACCGAGGATGCACGGCCGGTGCGAGCGGAGTTCTATTTGACATCCGGCAAGCACATCAAGTCGGCGACATTCGATGAGTATGAGTCGTTCGGCGGCAAGTTGCTGCTGCACAAACTCACGCTCTATGACGAGATCCGGCACAACTCGCACAGTGTGCTCGAGTATTCGGGTGCCGCGCAGCGCGAGTTGCCGGACAAGCTCTTTTACCAAGGCCGCGCGGATCGGTTCTAGCCATGAGGAACTACGCGCTCATTTCGGCTGCTTTGATCGTCGCGAGTGCGTGCTGCGCGCAAGGGCAGGATGCATCGACGGATGAGGGCTCGTGGCGAACGCGCTACTCGGTGAGCGCGATCGACGATGCGACCTTTTACGGCGATTTACGCGAACGGCTGCCGACGGTTCTGAATCAGGTGCTGGTGGAGCCGTCATTCGGCGTGCGCTATCAACAGCGGTTCACATTCTCGACCAGCCTGATCGGAATCACGAGGTCGTACACGGACAATTCTTCTCAATTACGCGTGAAGGAAGCATATGCGGGCGTGTCGGCAGGCGACTTCGATTTCACCGCAGGCCGCAAGATGGTCCGTTGGGGGACGGGATATGCGTTTACTGCGGCTGGAGTGCTCGATCCGCTGCGCAACCCGACCGATCCGTCGGACCGGCTGAATGTGAATGAGGGCCGCGACATGGTGAAGGCAGACCTTGTGCACGGCCCGCACGCCTTGACGCTGGCCTGGTCTACCGCGGCGCTGGCACCCGCCAACACTGACCTGCACGGCACGACAGCGTTCCGGTATAACGTTCTGGTGCACGGATTCGACACTTCGCTGATCGCGGGGAACGACCGCGGCGGTGACTCGTTTGGCGGTGCCACGTTTACACGCGTGGTTGGGCAGGGGTGGGAGATTCATGGGGAGGGCCTGTGGCGCGAGCAGGCTGCGGTCCTGCTGGGCGCAAAGTGCACACTGCATTCCGGCGTGACGTTCATCGGCGAGTTTTTCACGCCGCCGAATATTCCGTATTACAGAGACATGAGTGTGTCACCCCTCGCAGGGCGGCAGCATTATGCGTTTTTCAATGTGAGCAAATCGCGAATGCGTGAGCGTCCGGGCTGGAAGGAGTGGGATCTGTCCGGTTCGATTGTGGCGAATCTCGACGACAGGAGCACCACGGGCGTTGTGGACGTGAATCGGTGGTTCGGCAATCACTTCTCGTCGTACTTGCACATGGAGATTCCCGAGGGGAGCAAGACATCGGACTACGGGGCCTCGCCCTACAGCACGGCGACGTCGATTGGAGTGCGATTCCAGTTATGAGCGAAAACCTGATCGGATCGCCCGCGGCTCCTTCCGAGACACACGGAAGCTTCTTCGGCTCGGCGAAAGCTTTCCTGAAGGGGATCTGGTTCGTTCCCGTGCTCGCCGTTCTGGTCGTCGTGCTCCTTCTGGTTTTCAAACATACACGGTTCTCTGAAATTGGCCGCCATTTTTTCGCGTCGCTTGTTTATTCGGCATGTATTGGCATTCCTTCTACGTTCCTGATGAACTGGCTCGGCCTCCGATTTGCAGGACGTTTCCCTCGGCTCATCGTGCTCATGAATGTAGCTGCGCTGATTGTTACGGCCACGGCGGGCACATTGGCCGGGGGAATTGTCTTTCAGATCGTCGGCCTCATACCACGCTGGGAATTCTGGATCGAATTCTGGACGTCTTACCCCATTGCGCTGCTCGTGACCCTGATCTTCGGGCTCAGCATCACATCGTTTGAAACCATGAGGCACAGGCTGCAGAGGGCGACTCTGGAACTGCGCACGCGGCAGGTGGAGCAGGAGCGGGCCAACAAACTGCTGGTCGAAGCCCGTCTCTCGTCGCTTGAATCGCGGATTCATCCGCACTTTTTGTTCAACACGCTGAATTCGATTGCATCGATGATCCCATCCGATCCCAAGCGGGCGGAAGATACGGTCGGCAAACTGGCGTCACTGCTGCGCTTTTCGCTCAACGCCAATCACAGCAGCCTTGTGCCGCTGGAGCAGGAGATCAAGGTGGTGAGGGACTACCTCGAGATCGAGGCGACACGGTTCGGGCCGCGGCTTCGCTACTCGATCGGCGTGCCGGAGTCTTTGAAGCAGGTGAAGGTGCCGCCGCTGGCGCTACAGTCGCTTGTAGAGAACAGCGTGAAGCACGTGGCGGCGCAGCGCAGCGAGGGTGCGACGATTCAGATTGTTGGTGTGAAGGCGAATGACCGGATCCAGCTGTCGGTGATCGACGACGGGCCGGGTTTTTCGCTGGCTTCGATCTCGTCGGAGCACGGGCTTGGAAATCTCTCCGCAAGACTGCAGCTCTTGTTCGACGACGCAGGCCAACTGGATGTGACACGCGAAGACGAGAAGACGGTTGCGCGGATTTCGTTTCCCGCGGAGGTGTAGAGGGCATGGAGACCGCTGCGCTGTGCGCGTATCTGGTGGACGACGAATCGCTGGCACTCGAACGGCTGGAGCGGTTGCTGGGAGAGTTTTCGGAGCTGTTGATTGCCGGAAAGGCCTCCGATCCGGCGCGCGCAGTGGAGTTCCTCAACAGCGCCGAGGGAGCGAGAATCGATGTGCTCTTCCTCGACATTCAGATGCCGGGAATGAATGGGTTTGAGCTGTTGTCGCGGTTGACGCGGCAGCCGTTTGTGATCTTCACAACGGCCTACGATCAGCACGCGCTACGGGCGTTCGAAGCCAACACGATCGACTATCTCTTGAAGCCGATCGAGACCGAGCAACTGCAACGGGCCCTGGGTAAGCTTGGAAAACTGCGGCCGGTTGCGAATCCGGAGTGGCAGCAGAGTCCCGATCTGCCGGGTATGTTGCGCAACCTGGCGGTATCGCTGCAGCGCGGGCAGACGGGCTATCCGCATCGAATTGCGTCGAGGGTCGGGGAGCGCATTTCCTTTCTCGTGCTGGACGATGTGTCGCACTTCATCGCACAGGACAAGCTGACCTACGCCGTTACGAACGGGCGCAGCCATTGTGTGGATCAGACGATTACCGATCTGGAGCGAAGGCTCGATCCGGCCAAGTTTCTGCGCATCCATCGCGGCGCGCTGGTGAATGTGGACTGGGTTCACGAGGTGAATTCGTGGTTTGCGGGCAAGGTGGTGCTGACACTGAAGGATGGGCAGCACACACACCTTACGGTGGCGCGGGATCGCGTGCGAAGCGTGAAGGAGCGGCTGGGGATTTAACCCGGTTGAGGTTCGTGCTCTCCACGTCTCAGAAACAGGACCCTTCGACTCCGTTCAGGGCGGCTCCGAGCATCCATTTTCGTGCTGGTTGATCCATCGCGAAAGGCGACCGATCTAGCCGCCCATGAACAAGCCGCCATTCACATCGAGAACGTGGCCGGTGATGTAGGCGGCCGCATCGGAGGCGAGAAACGCGACAGACTGGGCGATTTCAGCGTCAGTGCCGGCGCGCCCGAGTGGAATCTGCACCATCATTACGTCGCGCTGTTTTTGATCGAGCACGGCGGTCATGGGCGTTTCAATGTAGCCGGGGGCAACGGCGTTCACGGTGACGTTGCGCGAGGCTACTTCGCGGGCCAGCGAACGAGTGAAGCCGATGAGTCCAGCCTTTGAGGAAGCATAGTTGACCTGACCGGCCTGCCCGGTGCGGCCAACAACGCTGGTGATGTTGATGACGCGGCCCCAGCGATTGCGCAGCATGGCGGGGAGAAGGGCTTGCGTCAGGAGAAACGTTCCGGTGAGGTTAGTCGAGAGCACGTCATCCCAGTCGGCGCGCTTCATGCGCATCATGAGGCCATCGCGGGTAATGCCGGCGTTGTTGACGAGGATTTCGACTTTGCCGTATCGGTCTAGGATCGCTTTGGCACCGGCCTTGATGGATTCTTCGCTGGCGACGTCGAGTGCGAATGCCGCAGCCTGACCGCCTGCCGCAGCGATCTCGGCAGTCACCTCGGCAAGTTTCGCTTCGTTGCGAGCAGCGAGCGCTACGGTCGCTCCGGCCTTGGCCAATTCGAGCGCACAGGCGCGTCCAATGCCCTGGCTGGCTCCCGTGACCAGCGCAATTCTTCCCTGTAGATCCGCCATCAACCCTTCCTTCTTCAACCCGAGCAAATCAGGAGCAGGCTGCGCCGTCCCGAAGGACATTATAGGGATCGAACGTGCCGGATGGACTGAGTTGAGGATGTACCGGCTGCGTCAGGACGAGGGAATAGCCTGGGCGGGAATGCGCTGACGGCGGCGGGCGGGCGCGGCGAGTTCCGGCGGCCAAACGTAAACCGCCAGCCGGCGAGAGTAGTGAAGTACCGGCTCCTGATCCTGGACGACAACGCCGATGGAGGCGGGCAGGTCGTTGTGCTCGATATCGGCCGCGGCGTCCTCAAGCGGCCAGGGGACGTGGTGCACGTTGGCGCGGATGAGTTCGCCGTCGGCATTCCTGGTGAAGAGACAATAGCGCTCCGTCAGGAAGTATTCGAGCGTCCCGCTGCGGTTTTCGGCCAGCTTGCGGGTCGGCCCGAGTCCCCGATAACGGGCTTTGAAGAGGACTGGTTTACCGGAAAAGCGCCTTCGGCTGTAGAAACCAAATTCGCGTTCGGCGATCGATTGGATGCGCATCTCTGACCAGTAGTAGGGCAGATGGTAGTAACTGCGCGCTGCCAGGACAGCCAGCGGGTTGGCGCAATCGAGCGAGAAGAAGTAGACGCCGGGCGTCCCTGTGCGATGGTCGCGTACATAGGTGCGGAGGTTTAGTTCGGGGAAGCTGCGTGTACCAAAGATAGAGGGCAGGCCGCGCACTTTGATGCGGTCCATCCAGAAAGGAACGACGCCGATCCATGCCGAGCCTTCAAATGTGTCGAGGTGTAGGCCTTCGGGAAGGAGCCCGGCGATCTGGGCGGGATGCGTCCGCCAGTGGGCGAAGAGGAGGTCGTTCCAGCGCTGTGTCATTGCCCAGCGACCGGGGGGCAATGGCCGAGGCCGCTGCGACGTGCGCACCTTGATCTCCCGCATGGCCGCTGCTCCTGCTTCATTGGACGTGGCCACCGTGGATCGGGATGCACAGATATACGCGCGCCCAATGAGGCCTTTCAGTTTGATGGGAGGGGAGCCAAACCGTCAAGCGGCTTCTTCAAAAAATTTGCGCCGCTACAACGGGTGTGCGTCCTCATCCCCGGACCCGCCTCATGCCGTATTCTGGTCGCGAGAACGTCGAATGTCCAATGAATCTTTTCCCCCCACCGAAGCGCGCAACCAAACCGAAGTTTTCGCCGTTCACGGCGCCGATCCTGAGGTTTTGGCCTATGCCATGGCGAAATACTCCCGGTCTGCTCTTTCAATGCGCGAGTCGCTGACTGAGATCAGCGCGCAGAGAGCCGAACAGTTTCTCAACACCTTCTATTTTCAGTATGGCCACAGGTCTATCGCCGATCTGGCGCACATTGCTTTTGCCGTCGAGCGCCTGAGCCTTCTGGCGGCCATCGTGCTGGTGGACGAGCAGCGCTGGGATGGGCAAGAGCGCTCGACCCGCTATCAGAATTTTCTGAAATCGGGCTGGTATTTTCCGGAATTCGGCGCGGATTCGGGGTCGGCGCATCTGTACGCTGAGACGGTCCAGAATCTGTTCGCGGCGTATCAGAGGACAACCGCGGCTGTCCAGGAGGCGCTGCGCAAGCGTGTCGCCCGGCCGGAAACCATGAAGCCGGACGCCTACGAGCGGACGCTGAAGGCGCGGACGTTCGATGTTGCGCGCTACCTGCTGCCGCTGGCGACCAACACGTCGCTGGGGCAGATTGTGAACGCGCGGACGCTGGAGACCCAGGTTTCGAGGCTCCTGTCGCATCCGATGGCCGAGGTGCGCGACCTGGGGCAAAGGTTGCGGGATGCCGCGACGGGACCGGCATGGAACGTGAACGCGCAGGCGGGCGCGGCGTTTGTGGAGAAGCTTGCAGGGCAGCCGGATCTGGCGGCGGAGGCAGCGAACCTGCTGACGCGTGAGACGCGCACTGCGCCGACGCTGGTGAAGTACGCCGAGCCGAATTCGTATCTCATGGAGACCCGGAAGGAACTGGAGCAGGCAGCAAGCGAACTATTGCAAGGTGTAGCGCCCGCACTTGCACCGGTGGTCGACCTGGTGGAGCGGACCGAGACGCTCGAAGTGGAATTGGCGGCGACGCTGCTCTACTGGGGCAGCGATCATCCCTATCGCCAGGTGCGGGACATCGTGGCGAGTCTGCCCGAGAGCCGCATCACGGAAATGATCGAGCTGGGTCTGCGGCATCGTGGACGGCATGATGAAGCGCTGCGGGTTTTCCATTGCGGCGCTGCGTTGCGCTTCGACATTCTGATGGACATCGGCGGATTCCGCGATATGCATAGGCACCGTCGCTGCGTGCAGATCAAGCAGGGATTCACGGCGGCGCATGGCTACGAGACGCCCGTGGTGGGCGACCTGGGCGCGGACGTGAACCTGCTAGCCGAGGCGGGCGCGCTCGAAGACTACAAGGCTGCGGCCGATGCTGCGTTGAGTGCGAGCGCGAAGATTGCCGCGGGTTCGGCGCCTGAGGCTGAGATGTCGGCGCTGTATGTGCTGCCACTTGCAACGCGCGTGCGATGCCTGTTCAAGATGGACTTTGCCGAAGCGCAGTACATCAGCGAACTGCGATCGGCGCCCGCGGGGCACTTCAGCTACCGGCGCGTGGCGTGGGAGATGTTTCTGGCTATGCAGCGGCAGTATCCAACGCTGGCGAAGCATATTCGCGTAACAGACTTCACGCAGCCGATCGATCTGTTGCAGCGGTAAGCGAGGCTCAAGTCTCGGCCGGTGTTTCTTCGGCGAGCGGTTCCGCGGCCCCGCGCAGTGCTGCCGACGTGAGCTGGTCGGCGTGGCGCAGATCGGGGAAGAGCACCGTCCACAGGCCAGCCACCGCAAGTGAGCCAATTCCGCCGTAAATGGTCGCCCGGACAGCGCCCCACCATTGCGCCGTGAGGCCGCTTTCGAATTCTCCTAATTCATTCGACGCTCCGATAAAGAGCGAGTTCACGGCGCTGACGCGGCCCCGCATCTCGGGCGGCGTTGCAAGTTGTAGGAGAGACCCGCGAATGATGACGCTGATGGTATCGGCTGCGCCGCTGATGGCCAGAGCCGCCAGAGAGAGCCACAGGTTGCGCGAGAGGCCGAAGATGAACGTGGCCGCGCCGAAGATGGCGACACAGATAAATAGACGTTTGCCGGCGCCGCGGCTGAGGGGAAAGCGCGCCATGACCAGCGACATCGTGAGCGCGCCGACGGCCGGTGCTGCACGCAACATGCCGAGTCCGCGCGGACCGGTATGCAGGATTTCACTGGCGAAGATAGGCATGAGCGCGACCGCGCCGCCGAGCAGTACGACAAAGAGATCAAGCGAGAACGAGCCGAGCAGAAGGCGCCTGCTCCAGACGTAGCGAAAGCCGGCGAGGATCACATGCAGTGAAACCGCGCGGTGTTCCATGCGGCCCGGGCGCACATGCAGGATGCCGACCAGCACGAGGAACCACACGATGCTCACGAGAGTGAACAGATAGACGATGCCTGCGCCATCCAGGCGCGTGTCTGGTATCCAACGGGCGAGCGGCAGCGTGAAGAGCAGACCACCGAGCGCGGGGCCGGTGATATTAGAGAACTGCCAGATAGCGCCGCCCCAGGTGACAGCGTTGACAAAGTGCGTCTCCGGAACGAGATGGGGGATGAGGGCAGAGCTTGCCGGCCCGGAGAAGGCACGACCCATGCCGATGAGGAAGAGGACGGCGTAGATGGGGTAGACGTTGGGTACTCCGTTCCGCGCAAACATCAGCAGCGCGAGGGTGCAGAGGACCTGTAGCGCATAGCAGGTGAGGACCACACGACGGCGATCGAAGCGATCAGCCATGTGGCCGGCGGGCAGAAGAAAGAGGAGCCCTGGAAGGAAGAGCGCTAGTCCGGTGTAGCCGAGATCGATGGCGCGATGGGTGATGGAGTACACCTGCCAGGCCACGGCGACGGACTGCGCCTCGGCGCCGAGAATGACGCCGGCGCGTGCCATCTGGTACAAGCGGAAGTCGCGATATGCGAAGGCTTCGAGCCCTCGTTTGGGGCTTCGTTGAGAAGGTTGTGCGGGAGGGGAATCCACGGCTGCTTCTAGGGTATCGTGCCGCGGGTGTTGCACGCGATCCATGCAGGCCCATGCGGGTGTTGAATGAAGACGCTCCGGTATCCTGAGGCTTGCAGACTCTTACGCAGGAACGCACTGTGCCCGGCAGGCGGGCTGCTGCCGCTGTGGCGCTGTGCGGCGTTTGCGCCTTCCTCGAACTCTATTGCACCCAGCCGCTGCTGCCGATGCTGGCGAAGATCTTCCATGCCTCGAAAACCGGCGTGGGGATGACAGTTTCAGCGGCGACTCTTGGAGTCGCAATCTCTGCGCCGATTTTCGGTGCGCTTACGGAGCGGCTTCCACGCAAACGGGTGATCGTGGCATCGCTGGTGGGGATCTCGGCGCCGACGCTACTCGCTGCAACATCGACATCGCTTGCGCAACTGGTGTTCTGGCGATTCTTGCAGGGCATTACAGTCCCCGGCGTAATTGCGGTGCTGGTGACCTATATCGGTGAAGAGTGGCCTCCGGATCGCATCCCGCTGATCATGAGTTTTTATGTGAGTGGGACAGCGCTGGGCGGTTTTTGTGGCCGGCTCTCGGCGGGCTTGCTGGCGGAGTGGTTCAACTGGCGCGTGAGTTTTCTCGTGCTTGGCACGGCGGCGCTGCTTGGGGCAAGTGGTGTAGCTCTCTGGCTGCCGAAGGGCAGTCAACGCGCGCCGAGTCCCAAACGCCTGGACACGCTGCCCTCGTTCCCGTATCAAGTGCAGGGATTGTTTCGCATTCGGAGACTGGTCGCGACGTTTGCAGTGGGGTTCAACGTTCTCTTCTCGCTTGTTGGCGTGTTTACGTGGATCACGTTTTATCTTGCCGCGGCGCCCTTTCATTTATCGACCACGGGGTTGAGTTCGTTGTTCTTCGTGTATCTGGTGGGGTTGGTGGTGACACCAGCGGCAGGACTGCTGATTACGCGCGTGGGCCTGCGCGCCGGAATAGGTGGGGCCATCGGGTGTTCGATTGCAGGTGTGTTGCTCACGCTGGCGCACGCGCTGCCGGTCGTGATCGTGGGCCTGGCGATGCTATCGAGCGGAGTCTTTATTGCGCAGACGGCTTCGCAGAGTCATCTCCGCGTGGCAGCGCCGGCCGGAGCAAAGGTGACGGCGGCGGGACTCTATATCACGTGCTACTACCTGGGTGGCACGGCGGCAGGCGTGGTGCCGGGAATCTTCTGGGCCTTGGGCAAATGGCCGGCATGCGTAGGCTTTATCGTAGCCATGCAGTTATTCGCACTGGCGGTGGCTCTGATGGGATGGCGAGCGGCCGAGACGGCTTAGCTCGCGGCGTGAAATCCTGCACCCCAAAGCGCGCTCCTGGAATCTAAGGGGAGGTATGCTTGGAAATGTAAGCTGGAGTTGTTCCCCCAAGGCCCTGCGCCTTCCCCAACTGCGATACGCCCGAACCGACTGAGGACCCCGAACCGACTAAAGACAAGGTGACCCTTTGGCCGATCCGCAATCCGTGACCACAACTGGAAACTCGACGACGGTCGTCAATCCAAATCCGCAGCCCGACGCGCAATGGAAGCCCCGCGTGAATCCGTGGCTGATCGCGGCGACGGTGGCTCTGGCGGCGTTCATGGAGGTGCTCGACACGTCGATTGCCAACGTGGCCCTGCCTCACATCGCCGGTTCGCTTGGCGCCTCGACCGACGAAGGCACCTGGGTTCTCACCAGCTATCTTGTCTCCAACGCCATCGTTCTCCCGCTCGGCGGATGGGCCTCCAGCGTGCTCGGCCGCCGCAACTTCTTCGTCGTTTGCATCATCATCTTCACTGTCTCCAGCTTCCTCTGCGGCGCAGCGCTCTCGTTGCCTATGCTGCTGCTCTTCCGCATCATTCAGGGAGCAGGCGGCGGCGGCTTGCAGCCCATGGCCCAGGCCATCATGGCCGACTCGTTTGAGCCCCACAAGCGTGGCCAGGCCTTCGCCCTGTACGGCCTCGTCGCCGTCCTCGCTCCGTCCATCGGCCCCACGCTGGGCGGTTGGATCACCGACAACTTCTCCTGGCGTTGGATCTTCTACATCAACATTCCGGTCGGCGTCATCGCCTTCTTTCTGGTCACGCGGCTCGTCGAAGATCCGCCCTGGATCAAGCCCGACCGTTCCCGCCTGTTCAACATGGACTACGTTGGCCTCGGCTTTCTCACCGTCGCGATGGGCGGCATGCAGATCATGCTCGATAAGGGCGAGGAGAATGACTGGTTCTCCTCCAACTTCATCCGCTTTTTCGGATTCCTCTTTATCTCCGGCATGATCGGCCTCGTGGTGTGGGAGTGGCGGCAGAAAGACCCACTCATTAACCTGAAAGTCTTCCGCTTCAAAAACTTCGCCATCTGTTGCTTCCTCATGATGCTGGTGGGCGGCGTGCTCAACGCCAACACCGTACTGCAGCCCCAGTTCATGCAGCAACTCCTCGGGTGGACCGCCACCACGGCCGGTCTCGCCCTCACTGCGGGCGGCTTCACGCTGGTCATCGTCATGCCGTTTGCCGGGTTTGCCACAAGTAAGGTTTCCGCACGTTACCTTACGGCTCTCGGCTTCCTCCTGTTCATCATCACTTTCCGCATCGCGGCCGATGTCACAACACTGAACATGACCTTTTCACAGGCCTCCTGGCTGCGCGTCGTTCAGATGATCCCGCTCCCTTTCTGTTTCATCTCCATCACCACCGCGGCTTATGTAGGCATGCCGAAGGAAGACTCGAATCAGGTCGCAGGCCTCATCAACTTCGCCCGCAACATCGGTGGCAGCATTCTCATCGCCGTCACCAACGCGCAGGTCACCAACCGCACTCTGTGGCACCAGCAGCACCTGCAAGGCGCGATGGTTCCGGGAACCATCGCCTATCAGCAGCATGTCGGCACGTTGACAGGCTTCTTCAACGGCCACTTCGGCGGATCGAACGGCGCGGGGCTTGCCATGGCGAACATCTACAACCAGCTCAACCAGCAGGCACAGATGCAGGGCTATCAGGACGTCTACATGGAGCTGTCTTACATGTCCATCTTTCTGGTTTTCCTCGCGTTCCTGTTGAGCAAGAACAGGCCGGGGCAGGGAGCGGGCAGCGCTGCGATGCACTGAGCCAGCGCTATAGGACTTGCAGAAGCTGTCTGAGAGTGGGTGCAGGCAACTTCGACCGCTCGACCAGTTCTTTCAATTCTCGCGCCAGTTGCATCATCTCGTCCGGCGCCTGCGAGCAATGCCATCCGGCGCCGATCTCGCCAATTCTCGATGAGAGCAGCTTTCGAAACAACGCGATCACTGCAAAGCGGGGAAGGAGCACGAGCGCGAGCGTTTTACTTGGAACGATGCGTCGGCCTACGGTGCGGAGCACCTGCATCGCCTCGCGCAACGCACTGACCAGAGTTCGAAGGTCCTCTCTCGAACGAGCCAAAGCGTAGGTGTCGCATCCATGCTTGAGGATGAGCAATGCAAGTGGGGCAACCATCGCAGCATGTGTCTGGAGCCAGTCTGGCATCGCTGTACTTGGCGTCGCCCGCAAGCCCGCAGTTCGCAGAATCTCGATGAGTCGCTTGAGCCGTGCAGTCTTCGCACCATCCACTTCTCCGAAAGGTGCGACTGCTCGCTTTGGCCTGATCGCTCGAATCAGGCTACCCTCGCGCCTGCCCCCGGCAAACGCAAAACCCAGCAAGACTCTTTGCTTGCCGAGAGCGGCGACCCATCCCTCCGGCCCCAGCGCCGTGTTGACCATGAAGACGATCGAAGGCGACCGATTTTGCGCGAGTACCGGCAAAAGATCCTTCACCTGATTGTTGCGGACGATCACGAAAATGTAGTCGTAGAGATCGTCGCTCTCGAGCTTGCCGATCACGGGGACCATTGTCGTAGTCCGCGTGTTGCCGATCGGGTCCTCGATCTCGATGCCTGTATTCCGCAGTTCTTCAAGCCGCTGGCCACGCGCCAGGATCGTGACATCGAAGCCGGCATTGTGGAGGCCTGCGGCGCAAACCGATCCATTTACGCCGGCGCCGACGACGAGGAGCCGCGTCTTCTCATCGCTCATGCCGCATCCCTTTCAGATTGAAGTTGGAGGGCCAGAACGCGCCCTCGGGGAGTGTACTCCCGGCGAGTCTTCGCTTCTGTGATGTGCTTGAATTGCTTCGGATGCCCTCTGTTATGTTGATCAAAGCGAGGGAACATGAGCGAGATCCTGCCCGATCTGACCCGCACGGCCGTCCTCAGCATGGACCTTCAAACCGCAATTGTCTCGATCTATGCGAAGAGCCAACCGGACTTTCTTCCCCGCGTGACCGGCGTGCTGAGTGCGGCTAGAGAACGCTCAATCTCTGTGATTCATGTGCAGGTGGGCTTTCGAGCCGGATTTCCCGAGGTCAGCGAGCGCAACCAGCTCTTCGGCGCAATCAAGACAAATCGGCAGTGGCAACAGGTCTTTCAGGGACCGGCGGGCGCGATTCATCCAGAGGTTGCAC
>CAZPEZ010000022.1:0-3965 GCA_964585715.1 uncultured Occallatibacter sp. | reverse complement strand
CGTCGTGACTAAGCATCGCGTGAATGCGTTTCACGGAACCGATCTCGCCATGATCCTGCGCGCGAAGGAGATCGACACGTTGATTCTGTTTGGTATCGCAACCAGCGGCGTCGTGCTCTCCACGCTGCTCGAAGCCAGCGACGCCGACTACCGCGTCCTGGTTGTGAAGGATTGCTGCATCGATACCGATCTTCACCTGCACGCATGTCTCATCGAAAAGCTCTTTCCGCGACGCGCAACGATGCTGTCGGCAGACGAGCTTCGCGATGCGCTGAAACCGCACTGACCCCATTTCAAACCTTTAATCTGTAGAGGTTTTTCCTGCGGAGGGCTTTGGGATTCCCAGCGACAGTCCTGCGTCGCTGGGTCATCCGTCGCTGCGTGCAGATTGGGGAGGGCTATGGGATGGGTCCGAAAAATATTCGAGAAGCGAAAGCGCCAGGAACCTTGCGGTCCCTGGCGCTCTCTGGGGTGTCCTGAAGCTTATTGGATCATGCACCGTCCCAATCAGTCTTCCGATGCGGAGTCCAGGTTGCCCCAGGCTCTGCGTCTTCCGGCTCAACCTGTAACACGTCTCCGGGTCACCCCGTACTACGCGCCCATTGGCTGGGTCGGCGATCGCGTTTTCGAGTTACCCCGAAGCGCAATCCTTTGACTGTTGCCGGCGACGGATCTCCGAGGCGACTCGAATTTCGCGTCCTTCAGCGCCGCTGGTTGCGAACCCCCGAGTTGCCCCGGATCTTCGCGTTTCCTGCTGCGCCTCTCGATGCTCGCTGCAGGTTGCCCCGCGCGCTGCACCTTCCGGCTTCACCGGCGATCGATCCTCGAGGCGAGTCGAGGTTCGCATCCTTCGGCGGTGCCGATTGATCGTTTCCGGGTTGCCCCGTACTGCGATCCTTCGGTATCGCCGACGACCAGGTTCCGGGTTGCCCCAGAACCTGTATCCTCCGGCACCAGCTGATGAATCTCACCGAGTCTCCCCGGTTTGCTCACCCTCCGGCTTCGCCAGAGAGAATCTCCGGGTCACCCCGAAGCTTCTTGATTCTCTGGCTCCTCCGACTGACCTGGCCCCATATCGCCATGGCGCTTCGGTCCTTCAGTGGTGCCGATGAACTGAGTTCCGGTTCGCCCCGGGACTCTGTTCCTCGGCTTTGGCCGCCTCTGTTCCTCGGGTCTCCCCGATTCGCATCAACGGCTGGGTCGATGATGAACCCTAGCTGTCCTCGAACTTTGCATCCTCGACTTGCGCCGCGGATGAATCTTCGTGTCCAATCAGGTTTCGCACTTCCTGCCTGACGTTCGATGCCTTCTTAATCTCTTCCGTTCCCTGCTGCCAGCTTGCGCCGACTGCAAAGCGCGTCCTCAATCAATCCGCATCTCCTGCCGGGCTTGAACTGCTGTCCAACTCCCTACAGGGTCACCAACTGAAAGAGACATTAGGACTGTTCGATCTGTGGAAGCAAGTGTAAATCTCCGGTTAATTTGTGGATATCACCAGGGGTAGTGCATTCACCAAATAAAGCGAGTTTATTGCCCTGGAATTGCACGAAATACGCAGCAATTGTGAAGTTTTCGCGCGATGCCCAGACCGAAAATCGCGCGAATTCTTTGTGTGCGCTCTCGCTAGAGCGTGACGATCTTCGCTTCGAGCAGCGCCTCGATCGTTCCCAGAGCTTCGAGCACTTTGCCAGAGACCGGCGGATCTACCTGCACAACGGCCAATGCCTTGACGGGCGGCGTGCCCGCACGTTCGCGGCCGAGCGCGAAGTTGGCAATGTTGACGCCCTGCTCGCCGAGAATGGTGCCGATGCGTCCGATGACCCCGGGCACGTCGAGGTTGCGGCAGACGAGCAACGTCCCTTCGAGAGGGGCTTCGATATCGATGCCGTCGAACTCGAGAAGGCGCGGTTGCTCGCCGTGAATCACGGTGGCGGTGGCGTGGCTGTGGCCCCAGGGACCATGCAGTTCGATGGCGAGTAGGGTTGCAGCTCCGCCGCGCGGGGTCTCCTGCTTGTCTTCGTGGACGCGGATGCCGTGCTCCTGGGCGACGGCTGCAGCATTGATGCGGTTGACGTTTTCCGAGCCCTGCAGCAGACTTTCGATGGCCGCGTTGCGAACGAGGTCGGTTTTCGCGTCGACAAGCGCGCCGCCGTAAATGAGATGGATGGATTCGATGCCGCTCTTGCCGGTCTGGGCAAGGAAGGAGCCGAGGCGGCCGGCAAGGTCGATGTAGGGGGCCAGCTTAACGTACTCTTCGTGGCTGAGCGAGGGCAGGTTGACGGCGTTTTGCACGACGCCGAGCTTGAGATACTCGCGGACCTGCATGGCGATCTGGATGCCGACAGCTTCCTGCGCTTCCGCGGTCGACCCGGCGATGTGCGGTGTGAGGATGACATTGTCGAATTCGGCGTAGGGCCTGTTTTTCGGTGGCTCTTCAGTGAAGACATCGAGAGCGGCGCCGGCAACCTGACCGGACTTAAGGGCTGCGACGAGTGCGCCGTCATCCACGAGCTCGCCGCGTGCGCAGTTGATGATGCGGGCGCCCCTCTTCATTGTTGCCAGGGTCTTGGCGTTGACGATGCCCTGCGTCTGCGGTGTCAGGCCGACATGGAGGGTGAGATAGTCCGCCTTGGCAAAGAGTTCTTCCAGCGAGACAAGAGCGATATTGTTTTCGCGGGCGACGGCGGCGGAGACAAACGGATCGCTGCCGACGATCTCGAGCCCGAAGCCACGGGCGCGTTTGGCTACTTCAAGCCCCACACGGCCGAGGCCGAGGATGCCGAGCGTCTTGCCGCGCAGCTCCGCGCCCTGTAAAGATTTCTTCTCCCACTTGCCGGCGTGCATGGTTGAGTTCGCTGTAGGAAGCTTGCGCGCGAGCGCGAGCATCAGGCCGATGGTGAGTTCGGCGACGGCGACGGCGTTGGCGCCGGGCGTATTCATCACCACGATTCCGCGGCGCGTGGCAGCATCGGCGTCGATGTTGTCGACACCCACGCCGGCACGGCCGATGACGCGCAGCTTCGGCGCCTTCTCCATCAGCGCGTCGTCGACCTGGACGGCCGAGCGGACGACCAATGCGTCGGCGTCGGCAAGCGCGGCGGAAAGGCCGTCCGGCAATTTGTCGTGGCTCAGCACTTCCCAACCGGGTTCGGCCGCAAACACGGCCAGCGTTGCAGGAGAGACTTTTTCGGCCAGAACAATCTTCATCGTGTTCCCCTTCACTTGCTGCTCGGATTCGTATTCGTCGAAGCGGATATTGTGCTGTTCGCAGAAGAGCTCGAACATGCGCACCACGGCTGCATGCGGCTTGCCTTCGCCACGTTCGTACTTCGTGAGGGAGTTGGGGTGCACCCCCAGCTTTTCGGCCATCTGGTACTGGAAGAGATCGAGCTGCCGGCGTGCGATCAGCAGCTTTTCTCCGAAGCTAAGCTCCGCCATTCGCGTTATCCTTTGGCCGCGTCCGCGTAGACCTTCTGCGCGGCGGCAACGGCCTTTCCGTACTCGACCGGCAGGCCAAGCGTGTCCTTGGCGATATGCTCCATCGCGCCAAGCAGAGCCACGGTGTCGAGATAGTCGAAGAAGCCGAGATGCGCGACGCGGAAGATCTTCCCCTGCATCTCGCCCTGGCCATTGGCGGTGACGAGCGAAAACTTCGCCTTCAGGGCCTTGACTACATCGCCGGAGTTCATGCCCTCGGGTACTGCGACGGCAGTCGCGGCAGCAGCGGGAGCGCTGGGAGCGAAGAGCGTGAAGCCCAGAGCGGTAAGACCGGCTCGGGTAGCAGCAGCGTTGAGCTGTGCGTTGTCAATAAGCGCGATGCGGCCCTTCTCGAGATCGCCGCCCGCCTGGCTGGCAATGTAGTCGAGTGCGGCGCCTAGACCGGCCACCAGCGCGACCGCAGGCGTATAGGCGCTCTCGCCCTTCACGGCGTTCTTGCGCTCCTTGCGCAGGTCGAAGTAGTAGCG
>CAZPEZ010000021.1:0-54393 GCA_964585715.1 uncultured Occallatibacter sp. | reverse complement strand
GCCTGGGCTATATTCGCTTCGCCTTCGAGCGGGGCATGAGCGTGCGCGAAGTGGCTCGTCTAACGACCATGGACCCGTGGTTCCTCTATCAATTGCGCGAGATCACTCTGGCGCAGGGCGAGATTTCGAAGACCTCGCCCGCCCAGATCGACACAGAGCAACTGCGGCGGCTGAAGCGATTTGGTCTCAGCGACGAGCGCATCGCGACGGAGTGGAAACTCGAAGGGCATGATGGCGTGAAGCAGGTGAGGGAACTGCGGGAGGGCAAGGGAATCAAGCCCGTTTTCAAGCTTGTCGATACCTGCGCAGCGGAGTTCGAGTCGATGACGCCGTATCTCTACTCGACCTACGACGAGGAGGATGAGGCGCCGCCAACGGACAAGCCGAAGATCATCATTCTTGGCTCGGGACCGAACCGCATCGGGCAGGGCATCGAATTCGATTACTGCTGCTGCCACGCGGCTTTCGCGCTCAAGGATGATGGCTACGAAACCATCATGGTCAATTGCAATCCTGAGACGGTCTCGACGGACTACGACACGAGCGATCGCCTCTACTTTGAGCCCCTGACGCTTGAGGACGTGCTTGCTGTCTACAACCACGAGGCGCAATCTGGCGCAAAGGTCGGCATGATCGTCCAGTTCGGCGGGCAGACGCCTCTGAATCTGGCACAGCGACTGCGTGCAGCGGGCGTGCCGATCGTGGGCACCTCACCGGAATCGATCGATCTGGCCGAGGACCGCAAGCAGTTCGGGAAGCTTCTCGAGGACCTGCAGATTCCACAACCCGCTGGAGGAACGGCCACGAGCGTCGACCAGGCACTCGAAGTTGCGGAGCGGATCGGATATCCGGTCTTGGTGCGGCCGAGTTATGTTCTTGGCGGGCGGGCGATGGTCATCGCATACGATGCAGCTTCGGTTGCGCAGTACATGCGCGAAGCGGTGGAGTATTCGCAGGAGCGGCCTGTACTGGTCGACCACTTCCTCGAAAGCGCCGTCGAAGTCGACGTCGATGCACTCTGCGACTCGAAAGATGTCGTCATCGCAGGCATCATGCAGCACATCGAAGAAGCCGGCATCCATTCCGGCGATTCATCCTGCGTGCTGCCGTCGGTGAGCATTCGCGAGGAGACTTTGAATACGCTGCGTTCGTACACGCGCAAGCTCGCGTTGGCACTCAAAGTCGTCGGCCTGGTCAATCTTCAGTTCGCCATTCAGCGCGATGCGCAAGGCGAGGACAATGTCTTCGTGATCGAAGTGAACCCGCGCGCTTCGAGGACCGTTCCCTACGTGTCGAAGGCGACCGGAATCCCGCTGGCAAAGATTGCGTCACGTCTTATGACGGGCCGCACCTTGCGCGAACTCCTGCCTGATCAGGTCGAGGAAGGCAAGGATCTCGAGACGGGGTCGCACTACTACGTGAAGTCTCCGGTCTTTCCCTGGAACAAGTTTGCCGGCGTCGATACCGTTCTTGGTCCGGAGATGAAATCAACGGGCGAGGTCATGGGAGTAGCGGCGAGCTTCGGTGAGGCATTTGCCAAGGCTCAACTCTCGGCAGGTCAGGTATTGCCGACCAGCGGAACAGTTTTCCTCAGTGTGAACGACCACGACAAGGCTGCTGCAATCGACTTGGCACGGCGTTACGTGCATCTGGGATTTCGTCTGGTCGCGACCGAAGGCACGGCGAATGTGCTGGAACACGCAGGCTTAACGGTCGAGCGAGTCTTCAAGGTGAAAGAGGGCCGGCCGAACGTCGTCGATCTCATCAAGGGCGATCGCATTCAACTCGTGATCAACACGCCGCGCGGGCAGGATACGATCTTCGACGAGAAGGCCATTCGCCGAGCGGCCGTACTCGCACGCGTTCCTACAATCACGACGATTTCGGCAGCTCAGGCTGCCGTGGAAGGCATCTCCGCCGTCCAACGCCGCCAGACGACCGTGTTCGCTTTGCAGCAACTTCATGCGAATCTGGCCCTGAAAGTCGGCTAACCGCTTTGAACCCCGTCCGAAACGTACAATGACCTTATGCTGATTGAAGGAGTCTTCGCAGCCGTCACCACGCCTTTCTATTCTGACGGGCGTGTGTACTTCCGGAAGATCGAAGCGAATATAGCGCGCTATTCGCGCAGTTCGCTTTCGGGCATGGTTGTGTTGGGGTCGACGGGCGAAGCCGTTGCGCTGGATGACACCGAAACAAGAGATGTACTGCGCACAGTCGCCGAGGCGGCATCGCCTGAAAAAGTATTGATTGCCGGCGTGGGGCGCGAGAGCCTCAAGGCGACTCTGGCGTTGGCCGAGGTTGCAGCCGAGTATCAATACGACGCAGTCCTGGTCCGGATGCCGACCTACTACCTGCCGCAGGTCACCCCCGACACTGCCTTGAGTTATTTCAGGAGCATTGCCGATCGATCACCACTGCCGGTGATGCTCTACAACATTCCCAAGTTCGTTCCCTACGACCTGCCGGTGGAAGTGGTTGCGCGACTCGCGGAGCACCCGAACATCATCGGGATCAAGGATTCAACCGGCAACTTTGCCCGGCTGAAGGCCTTGATCGAGGCAACGCGCAGCGCGCCAACCAGGACTGTCACCGTGACGACTGTGTTTGAAGCGGTCACCTCGCGCATGCTGAAGTCTTCCTCGACCGATACCGCTCAGGCCACTTTTGTTGCGGCGGATGATCTTGCAGGGGGTACGGCCGTGGCAGTGGCGCCACCCAAACCCGGACTCAAGACTCGGAGCAGGGAAGTCAGTTTTCAAGTCCTGACCGGGGCAACGGGAACCGTGCTCGAAACACTGGAAGCTGGGGGGGCGGGCGCCGTCCTCGGTTTTGCTGCCTGTGCGCCTCAGGCCTGCTGCGAAGTGTATGCGGCATGGAAAGATCACGACCCGCAACTCGCGGCAGAAAAGCAGGCTCGGATCGAAGGTCCTGCCAAATACATTGTGGGCGATCTGGGGATCAGCGGCGCGAAGTACGCTTGCGACTTCAACGGCTACTATGGCGGGCGACCGCGGTTGCCACTTTTGCCCCTTACGGGCCAGGAGAAGGCCAAGGTCGAAGAGCTCCTGGCGACGATTCGCAACTGAGACCGGCATGAATGAAATCGGCAGGGCGCTGGTCGAAATCGGTATCCTCTGTGTCCTGCTTGGAGCAGCGCTTCTGCTAGCGGGTCACATCGGCGTTCCTTTGGGCAGGCTTCCCGGTGACATTTCTTACCGAGGCAAGAACTTCAAGGTCTTCGCGCCCTTGGGAACGTCGATTGTCGTCAGCCTGCTTCTTTCAGGGATACTTTACGTGATTTCGCGATTTCGGCGCTGATTCGCGGTCGCGGCGCAACGTCGCATCGCTTCGAGCATCCAACCTTCGTGAGGCGACGGACGGGCCGATACCTTCCGACAACCAGGTTTCAATCACCATTCACGGCATTGCGTTATTCTGAACCGTCCGCAGACGATGTTCGGCGGTGTGAGCTCTGAATTCGATCCAAAAGCAGGAAGAGACGCGCTCGGAACGACCTTACGGCCGATAGCGCGCAGGAGGGAAGTCCCATGGCAGCCGCAACAGTGAAAACAACCAAGAGCCAGCGCCTTCGTCCGTTAGCGAAGCTTGATGTTTGGAAGGCACTGCAGAGCCACTACAAGCAGATCAAAGCTGTGCACCTGCGCGAGCTCTTTGCCGAAGATCCCCGACGAGGTGAACGCCTGACCGCCGAGGCAGCCGGACTCTTCCTTGACTACTCCAAGAATCGCGTCACCGACGAGACGCTGCTGCTGTTGACCAAACTTGCCGAAGAAGCCGGCCTGAAACAGCGCATCGACGCCATGTTCAGCGGCGAGAAGATCAACGTCACGGAGAAGCGCGCCGTCCTCCATGTCGCATTGCGGGCACCCAAGGGGGCGTCGATTCTCGTTGATGGGCAGAATGTCGTTCCCGGCGTGCACGAAGTCCTTGAGAAGATGGCAGCGTTTGCCAACCGCGTGCGGAGCGGCGAGTGGATAGGGCACACCGGCAAGCGCGTCAAGAACGTGGTAAACGTCGGTATTGGCGGTTCCGATCTTGGCCCAGTCATGGCCTACGAGGCGCTTCGCCACTATAGCGACCGCTCGATGACATTTCGCTTCGTCTCCAATGTGGACGGGACGGATTTCGCCGAAGCGGTGCAGGATCTTGACCCGGCCGAGACGCTGTTCATCGTTTCCTCGAAGACGTTCACGACACTCGAGACCATGACCAATGCGCATACCGCGCGCGACTGGTCGCTGTTGGGCCTGGGTGGCGATCCATCCGCGGTGGCCAAGCATTTCGTCGCGGTTTCGACCAATGCTGCCGAGGTCTCGAAGTTCGGCATCGACACGGCGAACATGTTCGGCTTCTGGGATTGGGTCGGCGGCCGCTATTCGATGGACTCGGCCATCGGATTGTCGACGATGCTGGCGATCGGGCCGGAGAACTTCCAGGGGATGCTTCGCGGATTCCATGCAATCGATGAGCACTTCCGCACCGCACCGTTCGACCGGAATCTGCCGGTGCTTTTGGGATTGCTCGGCATCTGGTATGCGAATTTCTTCGGCGCGCAAACGGTCGCCGTATTGCCGTACGAGCAGTACCTCAAGCGCTTCCCGGCGTACCTGCAGCAGCTCACCATGGAGAGCAACGGCAAGCACGTCACGCTGGACGGCAGGGAGGTCACCTATGCCACCGGCCCGATCTACTGGGGTGAGCCCGGAACGAACGGCCAGCACTCGTTCTATCAGTTAATCCATCAGGGGACCAATCTGATCCCCTGCGACTTCATCGCATTCAACAAAACGCTGAACAAGCTTGGCCGGCACCACGACATGCTGATGGCCAATGTCCTTGCGCAGACAGAGGCCCTGGCTTTTGGCAAGACACCCGAAGAGGTGAAGGCCGAAGGAACGGCCGACTGGCTGGTGCCCCACCGCGTCTTCGAGGGCAACCGCCCGTCCAACACGATCCTCGCCGACAAGCTAACTCCAGAGATCCTGGGCAATCTGGTCGCTCTCTACGAGCACAGTGTGTTTACGCAGGGAAGCATCTGGCTGATCAACTCGTTCGACCAATGGGGCGTAGAACTCGGCAAGGCCCTGGCGCAGCGCATCATCCCCGAGCTCGAGAACGCGACCGAACCGGCCCTGAACCACGATAGCTCGACGAACCATCTGATCCGTCGCTACAGGAGACACAAGGAGGGCAAATGATCCCACGCGGCTACGACCGCCCGCTCTACATCCTTCCGTTCGACCACCGCGGCTCCTTCGAGACAAAGATGTTCGGGTGGCACGAACCGCTTTCGGGCGAGCAGACCGCTGAGATTGCAGCGGCCAAACAGGTGATCTACGACGGATTCAAGGAAGCGGTCGCGGGCGGCGTGCCCAAGGAATACGCCGCGATTCTGGTCGACGAGCAGTTCGGGGCTGCCATCCTGCGCGATGCTGCGGCAGACGGATTCCACACCGCGTGTCCCGCCGAGAAAAGCGGCCAGGACGAGTTCGATTTCCAGTATGGCGAGGACTTCGCCGCGCACATCGAGGCGTTTCATCCGACCTTCTCGAAGGTTCTGGTACGCTACAACCCCGAAGGCGATCGCGAGCTCAATCGTGCTCAGGCAGAGCGCCTCGCCCGGCTGTCCCAATATCTGCAATCGGCAGGTCGCAGTCTTTTCATGTTCGAGTTACTCGTGCCGGCAGAAAAGGCGCAACTCGATCGCCTCAAGGGGGACAAGAAGGCCTACGATCTCGAGGTTCGACCGCGGCTCATGGTCGAGACTATTCGCGAGCTCCAGGATGCCGGCGTAGAGCCGGACGTTTGGAAGATCGAGGGGCTCGACCGTGCCGAAGATTGCGAGAAGATTGTCGCGATGGCGCGGCGCGACGCGCGATATCAAGTCGGCTGCATCATTCTGGGCAGGGGAGAGGACGAGGCGCATGTCAGGACCTGGCTGTCGGTTGCTGCGGGCGTCGACGGATTCATCGGCTTTGCCGTGGGCCGGACCGACTTCTGGGATCCGCTGGTCGCGTGGCGCGGGGGGAAGATCGATCGCGAAGCGGCCGTCGGCTTGATCGCCGGACGCTACCGCGAATTCGTGGACACCTTCGAGCAATCGAGAGCGAAGGTCTAGCCTCCCAGGCAACAGGCCGGTCCTAATGAGATTGAGTCCTCGGTGACCCAGTCCTCTTCGTCGGAACCGTAAAGCCTCTTGGTCACGTTCTCGTCGTAATGCCACAAATTGAGCGCGAGGCCGAAGTAATCCTTGGGCCGACAAAGAAGGTATTCGAAAGCCCAGATGTCTCGAAAGACCTGCGGGGAAACACGCGCTTGAGCGAACCTGAGCGCGATGCTGCTGAACAAATCGAGCACAGAGTCAGCCCGAAAGGGCTCTTTATTCTTCGTCAGAAAGAGCGTCTCGCACTCCTCCAACCCGAGTTCCTGGTTGAGAATATCCTTAGCGAGCAGAACCTTGCGAGAGTGATCCCTATAGTCGACAAGCGGCTTGATGAGACATTGGGGTAGGACGGCGTGCACAGGAACACTGTTCGAGGTCTCTTTGTCGCTAAAGGAAAATTGCCAAAACTCCATTTTGGGATTCGAGCGGTAAGCCTTTTCCGCCCAAGGCGGAAGCATCAGCTGATCCTCCGGATCGATCGCCCTCTCAAAGAGGTTTGGATTCTCCCCATCGATTCGGCATTGACAGATGTTCGTCGGTGGCCAGGGAAGCACAAGCATCCACTGGATCAGGAATCTCTCCATCTCTAGCCTTGCAATGCGACGCGCAACGCCGCTCTTCGAATAGAAACCACCTCTGTCTGACGACACTCGAATTCCGCGGATTCTTGCTATCTCCTGATCGATTGTGGCTGGAATCCTCTCCAATTCCTCGTAGGTACAGCGACACGCTCGCTCTCTCCTTCTTGTTCTTTCCTCCTCTTCCGTTTCATCTTCTATCGTTCTTAAGAAACTCCCATACCAATTCTGGGCTCCAAGCAGACCATATTGTCGTGCGCTCCCGATCAACATGGTGAACGTGACACGAAGGGTTTTGGGGGAAGCTAAGCGATCCTTCTTCAGGAACTTCAGGTACGCTTTAAACGCGCGCCTAGTGAACAATTGGCGCAACGACGTTATACTCTCTCTCTTGTCCTTGTCCTTAACCTCCTCCTTATCCTCGTCCTTATCGTTTCCCATCAAGAATCCATACAGAAGACAAATGCATTCCTCGAGGCTATCGGCGGTGCCTTGGCGCGCTTGCCTTCGACGCCTCAATCTCGTCGGTTCTTCTTCGCTCTCCTCCGGTTCCGCGTCCTCAGCGTTATCAATTTCATCGTCATTCTCCGCCTCGCCTATCTCCTCGTCGGTGCTCCTCTCCTGGGTTTTCCAAGTGTGAGGATCTTCGGTACGGAACTCAAGGAGTCTTTGAACTTCCTTCTGAAGGGCGGGAGGAAAGTCTTCGAGTCGAATTCCATAATTCTTACTTCGCGACGCCAACAAAGGGTTCACATTGTTATATTTCTTGCAGATGAGGATCCGCTCAAAGCGGCGCGCTGCCAGGTAGGCGGACAGATAGGTTCTGTCGCCCCTGATCACTGCATTGTCTATCCAGAGTTCGACGGCTCGATCGGTAACGTCTTGGGGCTCGCGTTGGAGTCGGGCAAAATAGCGAACAAGCTCGATGCAGCTAGGCCTAGGCTTCGTCTCTCTGGATACCGCGGCTTGCGCCCGTCTCTTCTCCTCGTCCAAGATGCCGCGCCATGCATCGGAGAGATTCTGATCGGGCGCCCACCCCAGAAGCTGAGCCTGGTCGAAAAGGTCAGGGATGAAGTCGCTGTACGATTTGAATTCCGAATTCGATTTCGTGAGCCTCTCCCGCAGTTGGACTCGGAAGGCATCTGTGCGTTCATAGACAAGATCGACCGGCACATTTTTGTAGTCGCCCTGCCAATGCTCGACTTCCGCAAATTTCTGACAAATCTTGCGGAACTTGCGCTGTAAAGATCCAGCCGGGGTTGCCTCGATGACTGCACCGACTGCGAGCGAATGAGATGCCATGAGCTCTCTCCTTGAAGATCGAACGAATCAAGCCCCACGGCTTATCGCGAGTGGAGCACCTCATATCGTGTCAGCGCCTTAGAACCCGCTGCCAGATCAGCTGCGAGAGAATCGGAAAGACAATCAAGTAGGTCTTGACCATGCAGAAAACCACAAGCGTGCCAACAAATCCAACAACAGGCGCAAGAGGCGCATAACTGACAAGGGTTCTCTTGGGCCTTCGCCCGGCGAGATACGACTCCACGCATTCCGTGAGCGCACTAAAGTTATATTGGGTCGCGTAATACCGCCGCGTGGTGATTGTGTGCTTGTGCCAGAGAAGAAAGGACAGTCTTCTCAGAACGGAATAGCCCTCCTGAGTTCGCATGTACTCGAAGGCATACACATCGCGAAAAACTTTGGGTGATAACCGCTTCTTGCCATGCTGCAGGGTAAGTTCACAGAGAATGCAATAGAGGGCCTGAGTACTTAGTTGTTTTCCTTCCGCATCGACAAAGATCGTCTCCGACTTTGAAGTCCCGCGGAATTTCTCAAGATACGTCTCGAGTGGATCGATTAATTCGTTTGGCAGCAGACGGTGGATCGCGGCGTTGCCCTTACACTGCTCTTTGTTGAACTTATACTGCCAGAATTGCCGTCGGGGATCCTGCTCAATTTTCTTGCGAACCGAAGGCACGCCTGCCAGTGCGGAGTACCGGCCTACTATGCCCTTGTAGAGATTTCTGCAGGAACCCTCGATGCGGCATTCACAGAGATTCCTTGCCCGCCACGGCAACACCAGAATCCAGCGGACCAGGAATTCTCGCATCGCCATTTGCGAGATCGTCGATTTGAGGCGCTCCAGCTCTCTCTCACTCAGAAGTGGTTGCGATGTCAGTAAGTCCTCGATCGCGCGCCTCTCTGCGAGGATTTTGTCAGGAATCTGCTTGAGATCGCTGTACGCTAAGGTCTTGCCCGCGATCCTTTTTCTGCGAATCGCATCTTTCTCGATGGGAAGCTGGGCTAGGAAGTTTTGGAGCCAAATTCTGTTCGAGGCGAGAGGAGGATATTGCAGCGCGGAAGATACCAGACGCACGAAGAAACGATGCAGTGAACATGGCTCGATCAAGCGCACCGATCGCAGCCATTTCTTGTAGCCTTCGAAGATCTGGAGGCTATAGAGCTGACTGAGGCTGCAAATCGCCGCGCTCTCTCCGATCTCATGGAGGTATCCATATAAGCGACAAATGCTCCCTTCAAGAGCCCGGGCGCTGGATTCACGAATCTGCCTTCTGTCTGCCAGGCTTGGATCGATGATCTCCTCGTCCTCGCCCTCCCAGGAGTCTTCGTCGTCGTCCGTGCCATCGCTAGCGTTTTTTCGAAACGACAAGAACTTATTGACTTCTTCCTTCAGCTTTTCGCTTTCAAAAGCAGAGATGGGTTTCCCGTAATCCTCCAGGCGTGCGACGGCAATCGGATCGACTTCGGTATAACCCCTGCGGATCAAAAGCGTCGTGAATCGGCTTGACATCGCATAGGCAGTCCAGAAGGTCTGCTCGCGATCGATGACCTGGCGGTCGAGCCATTCATCGATCTCTGTGCGGGTCACTTCCGCGGGCTCAAGATGTCTCCGGGCAAAGTGCCACACAAGCGGCATGCAACGCAATTGCCTGGCACCAAGGAGATTTCTTTCGTTCTGCTCGGGCGTCTCGCGTGTATCCCTTTGCGCCAGAGACTGCCATTGAGGAGAAAGAACCTGATTCGGCTTCCATCCGAGCCGCAGCGCGGTTCTGAATACAATATGGAAACCGATCAGATGGCTCAAGCGAACGTCTCGCGGGATGAGCTTCTTTTCCAGAAAACGCGGAAATGTGCTCTTCTTTTCGAGAAGCATGTTAATCGGAATCTCGAGAATGTCCCTCGTCCAACCAAGATGTTCAGCAATCAAAGAGCACGCGGGAAGTACCCTTTCATCGGTGGCGCACTTCTCACTGTTTAGAACATCGCCCAGGGTCGCCGGTACCTGGAGTTGATTGGTTGGCTCTTCATTCAGAGGAACGCCGTGTTTCTCGGATGCATCGTGAGGGAGGTCACCCCGATCATTCGACGAATGCTCGAGTGGTTGGTCCCCCCGATCGGAATTGGTCATTTGAACTTTGCTCCGCAAAGGCGCTTGAACGACGGGTACCCTGCGGAGGATCTGGGGAATAGTTCCTTTGCGGAGGCCCTGCCGCAGTTCGAAGTGCGGCGAAAGTTAGATCGGCAAGACGTCGCACTTATTTCACCTTTCACTCCGAGAGAAGCGTGAACGAACGTCATCTGCCTTCATCGATCGTGACCGGGATCACTTGCTTTCGACCTTATTTAGACTAGATGGGTATCTGTTGTCTATCATCGTAGCTGGAATTTAGCGCTTCTTTGCCGGTAGAACTGGAAGCATCATTGGCCTGCACTCCATGAGTCAAGCATGCGCCTTACTTCGTACATGCCGATGATGTCCGTAGTAACCATGTACTCGATAGGCGAAATACCTCCAAAAAGCGGCCCATCATTGGGCTTCGCGATCCAGTGATTGGCAGCAGGGCCGAAGTAGGTATCGAGAGCCTTGTAGATGCCGATGATGAGCGAAATGCGCGTTATGGCATTCTTGTCCAGTACACGCTTGTCGGGGTTCGACTTCCATGCCTGAAGCGTGGAGGAGGCAACGCCACCAAGCAGGCTGCGGGCCTGAATCTCGCTGAGGTTCCATTTCTCCGCGATGTTGGTAAACACTCGGATTGCAGACGGCGAAAGCCGACGCCGGGTTTCCGAGTTGGAAGAATTGACTGCCGGTTGGTGGGTGTATCGCTTGGCCATGGCTTATTTCGCTCCGGCTTGGGCAAACTGGGACCATTCAAATTGTTACACTTTGCGGCGTGCTGCCGCACGGCGTCCGGCGAAACGCGCCTCCGCCTTCTCATGCGCGATAGCTGGTCGAGGATCATCCAGCGCTTCCTGGACCTTGGCACGAATCCAAACATCGTGCGCGGCGGCATTGTCCGCTTGCATAAACGGAGGCACACCGTGAAGTCATCGCCTTCTTCCAGGTACTCGAAAACCGGCGTAGCTCCAGCGGCCGTTCTCGTTGGTAAATCCGTCTTGCTGCATTGCCCACCAGCCGCCTCCCGTGCCGGTTTCACTGAAATGGAAGCAGACTCCTTTCATCTCTTTCATCACCTGATCACTCCTAAAGCTTCCCGCTTCCAGCCATGCTCCTCCCCGCAACCGTGCTCAAATCGACGACTTCATTTAGAGGAACCGTGGATTTTGAATTTGAACCCGGTCACAAACAAGATCGCGAACAGTCCCACGACCCGCCAGTAGCCCAAGTGCTCGACCCCGAAGATTGCGTGGATGGCGCTAGCCGCGAATATGTGGTTGACCAGCCAGGCGACCGGTAGCGACACGACCAGAGCTGTTAGCACCGGCGTGACTGCCAGCATTAGGAATACGGGTACGGCCGGCCAGCCAACCAAAGTCCAGTTTTCATTTTTCATTCAGGACCCCGTCTTTGGTGCCAATACGTTCGATCATCACAAGTCCCGCCATTTCGTGCCGAAAGCCCCGTCACCTGTAATGAAATTCACTTGTCATCGGATGCCATTCCCGCTCGGCACTTAGTGCCGAGAAGTGCACGAATCCTCATTGCATCTGTCGACGTTGAGAACAGTTTGCCTCGACCTAAACGAAGGGGAATCGCCAAGAGCGACGCCACGGGCCGTAATGTCCACATCTTGTTCGAGCATCTCACCAAGAATATGCCGCAGCGCTACCTCGTCGTCAGGCTTCTCAATCCCACTCCTTGCGCCATCAGGACCTTCGCTTGAACGTTTCAAGAACGGTCTCCCTTCGTGAATTGCCCGCCACATACAGATCTTTGCCGTCTGGGAATACAAGTTGGCCCGGTGGAGTCTCTAGCAATTTGCTGACACCTGCGACCCGTGAGCGCAGATTTCGAATTGCCCTTGATGTGCGCGAGCATAGTTGATCATTCCGGGGCGGGCTGAAATCTGTTCGATGTCCGCAGCGAGGCACTGGGCACTCGGTGCAGGTCACGTGCTACCCATCGCTTTGGGGCCCATCCGACTCATCGCTCTGGTTGCCTGCAACCCATTGCGGTTCACTCTTGCGACCCACTAAGGGGTCTCGAATATCATGTACAGGAACGAATTCCAGCTATTCCGAGTCTTCCAAGAGAAGGCGATCGGCAATAAAATGTCAGGCGATGCAAAGTGCAGCCCGTCCGTGCGAAGAGCCTTCGGGGCTCGGGTCCGTCAGTTTCGGAAGTCCCGGGGGCTCACACAAGTCGCTCTGGCGGCTGCCTGCAAGCTCGATCCAAATTACATAGGTGGAATTGAGCGTGGAGAGCGAAATCCCTCTCTGGAAAATATCGCAAGGATCGCGAGATCCCTTCGGGTACCAGCCGCCCAACTCTTCGCCGCTATCGATGAAAAGGTCATGAACTAGGGCTAATGAGCTCGACTAGCCGGAAGACAGCATTGCCCTGTATCATTACTATAAGTATGATTCCTGTTTCTGTCAATTCAGAAATGAGAAGTGCAAACAGTTTCTTGAGGAACTGGAGGTTTAGATGAAAATCAAGGCGCCAGGATGGTTTGCGGCAGGACCTGAAGTGGTCGCAGCTCTCCAGCTGCCTGGCCATAGACAAAAGAAGGGGAGGCAAGTGCGCCTACTCAGTGGAAGGGCTCCTGTGCCGGCATCCGGTCCTTGCTCCTAAAGCGTGCATGCATCCGATGGGAATTCTCCGCGGCAGATGAGCGGTTCGCGGCAGACCTTCTAGACCGCAAGGTTACTCTCTCAAATTGAAAAGGCATTGTATTGGCATGCTGCCGGAAATACACAGCATTAATCAATGGGACCGACAACGAAATGATCCGGCCCTTCAGCTATTTCCGCGATTCGATCGATGAGGTGCTGGATCCTGATGCGCATCTTGGTCAAGCCGGTTTGCTAAACCAGCGGATTCAGATTGTCCAGTATTTGGCGGAGAAATGGCTGGCTATGCGGCTCGCCAAAGCTGATGCAAGACTATGCACCGGCGCGGTTTCCAAAGGCTAAGAGACGAGATGATGTGTTTGATTCCTGGAAACTTAAGCTGTGTTGCAGAAGAACAAGTCCTAAATGCAACACCTGGAATATTGCCAGGACGTCCGATAACAGATATTCTGTCTACCAAGACGGCGGCTCAGCAGAGATCTGTGCAAAAAGGGGCCTTAATTCGGGCCGTGCCCTTCTTCCCTGCAACCCCTACATCTTGTAGCGGCCCATGTCTTCGTCATTCAGTCCTTCGAGCCAGCTGCGGAGCTGTTCGGCAGTCGGACCTTCTGGCGGGCCTGAGGTGTTCAGCTTGGCTGACTGCATCACCTGCTCAGAGACGTAGATAGGACAATCAGCTCGCAGTGCAAGTGCGATCGCGTCGGACGGACGTGCATCCACTGCGATCGTCTCATTTTCCTGACGCATCCACAGGACTGCAAAGAATGTATCGTCGCGAAGTTCCGTGATGACTACTTTTTCCAGCGAACCGTTTAAGTGATGGATGAGACTCTTGGTCAGGTCGTGCGTCATGGGTCGGAGAGCGCCGAGCTTTTCAATTTCAAGCGCGATCGCGTTCGCCTCGAAGACTCCCACCCAGATAGGCATGACGGTTTCCGACGCAACGTCCTTCAGGACCACGATTGGCATGTTCGTCGATGGATCCAGCATGAGTCCGCGAATCCGAACCTCAACGTCCATGGATTCCTCCCCTCATCACGTCTGATTAGACGGCTTCGCCAACGAGGCTGTTTGGAAACGCAGCCACGATTCTTACTTGCATATAACTACCCGGCGCCGGCGTGATCGGTTGGGCGCTCGTGAAATTCACCGGCTTGTTCTGACTGCTCCTTCCTGCAATCTGCCCGCGAGGCGACCTTGGATTCTCAACCATCACTTCCATAACCTGCCCTATGTGCTTTGAATAATTGAGTCTTTGGATCTCTCGTTGTTGATCCAGTACAGCCTGTAGCCGCTTAGCCTTTTCCGTTTCCGGAATCGAATCGACCATCGTGAGTGCCGGCGTGTTTGGCCGAGCCGAGTACTTGAATCCGAAGACGCAATCGTACTGCACTTCTTCGAGCAGGTCCATCGTCTGGATGAAATCGTCCGCAGTCTCGCCGGGAAATCCGACAATGATGTCCGTCGATAGCGAAATCTGCCTTCGTGCCGATTTGATCCAGCTAATTCGCTCCAGGTACCAATCCCGGGTGTACTCGCGCGCCATCATCTTCAAGAGCCGTGAAGAGCCTGACTGGACTGGCAGATGGACGTGATCGCACAGGGTTGGAACCTCGTCGATGGCCACGACGATGTCCCGCGTGAAGTCTCGCGGATGGCTCGTTGTAAACCGAACACGCCGGATGCCGGGCACCTGCCCGACCGCTGCGAGCAGTTCAGCGAAACTCGACTTCCCTTCCGGATCGCGGTAGCTGTTGACGTTCTGGCCCAGCAATTGGATCTCAGTGTAGCCCTGGTCGGCGATGCGCCGTGCTTCTGCCAGGACAGACGAGGAGCCGCGGCTCCTCTCTTTGCCACGCGTATAGGGCACGACGCAATAGGAGCAGAATTTGTCGCAGCCCTCGATGATTGTGATGTAGCCGCGGTAGGGGTTTTGGCGCGCCGTGAACTCGGTTTCAAAGGTCTCTTCGGTCTGACGGTCATCGAGGCCGGTAATGCGCGATTCCCCCGCTTCGAGCTGCGTCAGCATCTCGGGCAGCTTGCGATACGAGGCCGAGCCGGAGACCAAGGAAACGTAGGGGGCGCGATCGAAGATTCTCTCACCCTCCTGCTGGGCGACGCACCCCAGAACGCCGAAGCGCTTTCCAGACTTATGGAGCTTCTTGTAGTCGTTCAGCCGGTTGAAGACCTTCTGTTCTGCCTTGTCGCGGATCGAACAGGTGTTGTAGAGAATCAGGCCGGCTTCTTCTTCTGATTCGACCTGCCGATAGCCCTGTTGCTGGAGTGTGCCGATGACTTTCTCTGAATCGTGCGCATTCATCTGGCAACCGAAGGTCTCTAAATAGAAGGTTTTCTCGGTTGTCATAACAATCCTGAGTATAGCCTGCACGCGTGTCGGCTCGAATCTGCCCGTTGTTCGGTTCTGAACAGCGAACCGTGAAATCGGACAGCCAAGCGAGACCTAAGGGGAATATCCTCCACTGAAATGTGGAAGTTAGCGACGGCCCGGATGGTCACCATCGTGCAAACAGATATGCTGAACCGTGTCCCACTCGGAGGCCAGCAGGTGCCACTCGAAGTCCGTGGGCTTTCACCGCTTCTCAGCGTATTCGACATGCGAAAGGCGATCCGCTTCTACCGTGATCAGCTCGGATTCTCTGTCGCGGGAACATCTCCGGCTCTTTCAGACGATCCCGATCACGTCAATTGGGCGATGCTCCAGCTCAACGACGCGAGCGTCATGTTGAACACCGCGTACGATCCGGAGGATCAGCCGCTCATGCCCGAGTCGGGACGCTGGTCCGGCCATCAAGATACCTGCATCTATTTTGGCTGCCCCGATGTCGTGGGCGCGTACGACTTCCTGCGTGCCCAAGGACTCGAAGTGAGTCCTCCCAAGGTTGCGCCTTACGGTATGAAGCAGCTCTACCTCACCGATCCCGACGGCTATTTGCTGTGCTTCCAGTGGAGAGCCTGACCAAGCTGGTCGTGCGAAGGAGAGAGTTATGAGAACGGTCTTCCAGGATTTACGCTACGCATTCCGCCAGCTCATCAAGCTGCCTGGGTTCACGCTCACTGCGGTTATCTCTCTTGCACTTGGCATCGGCGCAACCACGGCTGTGTTCAGCGTGGTCTATGCGATCTTGATGGATCCTTATCCGTATGCTGCTCCTGACCGGATGATCCACATGCGTTTGGTGGCGTCCAATGGGAATCTGCGCGGCTTCGGTGTGACCGGCACTCAATGGCAGCAACTCCGTAAATCGCCGGTCGTCGAAGATACGTTTCTCGAGGACGACTGGAGTCTGACTGTTACCGGGAGCGACGTGCCGGAGGATGCAGAGGCCGTATATCTCTCCTCAAACGGGTTCAACTTTTTCGGTGTTCCGGTGGCGCTAGGTCGCGGACTGCAACCCTCCGATGCGATCGATGGTCAAGATCCTCAACCTGTTGTTGTTCTCGGATACAAGTTCTGGCAACGTCACTTTAATGCCGACCCTGGGGTGCTGGGCCGGACCATCCAGATGGTTCGTAAGAACTACACCATTGTTGGAGTCGCGGCTGCGCGTTTCACATGGGGCGACGCGGACGTCTACCTTCCTCTGAAGATCACGCAGGATCAGGTCAGGAATTACTACGCGGGCGTTCGCCTCAAGCCGGGCGTCACACACGCACAGGCCGATGCGGCTCTGCAGCCGCTGATTGCGGCATTTGCGCTGGAGACCCCCACGCACTTTCCGCACGAGGCGCTGCGCTTGCATGTGGTCGGATTGAACGAGGACTTCCTGAAGCAGCTGGGGGGAACGCTCTACCTGCTGTTTGGCGCCGTGTCCCTTCTGCTCCTGATCGGATGCGGGAATGTCTCAATTCTGCTGCTCGCACGAGCTACAAGCAGGCAGCATGAGTTCGCGTTACGTTCGGCGATCGGGGCAAGCCGGACGCGTATCATTCGCCAGTTGCTCACCGAAGCGCTTCTACTCTCGCTCACCGGAGCCGCGGTCGGCCTTGTGCTCGCCTACAAATCGCTCGCAGTGATTGTCGCCAATCTGCCTGAGTACTCGTTTCCTCACGAGGCTGCCATCCAAATCGATCTCCCCGTTCTCGTGTTCTGCGTAGGTGCTGCTGTTGCGACTGGGGTCCTGTTTGGCATATGGCCCGCGTTGCAGCTCTCCCGTCCTGAAGTCAACCAGGTGATGCAATCCAATACGCGCAAGACCACGAGCGATGTGAAGGGACGCAGAGTGCATAGCACGCTGATTGGCGCGCAGATCGCACTCACTCTTCTGATGCTGTCCGGCGCTGGCGCAGCAATAGAAGGCTTTCTCCACGTGGCTCACCGAACGCTCGGCTATGACCCGCACAACGTGATGTCAGTTGGGATCCCCATCCATGACGGCACATATAAGAGCTGGCCTGAACGCGCGGCCTATTTTGAGAAGCTCTACACGGCGGTTGCAACAGTACCGGGCGTCACGATGACGGCCATCTCGAGTAACGCCACACCTCCCTCCAACGGTTTCCAGACAAAGTTCGAGATCGTCGGGAAGCCGTCAGGCGAGGATCAGTCGATGCGAGTCAACCTGGTGAGCCAGACCTACTTCCCGATTCTGAAGATTCCCCTTCTACAGGGACATATTTGGGATGAGGCCGAGAATCAGCGTGGCGCTGCAGTCATCGTAATCAATCAGGCACTGGCGCAACGCTACTTTCCCCATAGCGACGCGGTCGGTCACACCCTTCGCCTGCCCGAGGTCAAGGAGCAACCGCCATTTTTTCTTCTTGCTCCCGGACACGAGAACGGCGTGCTCATCGTAGGCGTCGTAGCCGACAAACTCGACGATGGGCTCACGAAACCCGTCCTGCCAGAGGCGTATGTGCCGTACACGTTTGCCATGGGCATGTACACGCAGATCCTGGTGCGCTCCGAGGTACCGCCCTTGACCCTCCTCCACGCGGTACAGGTAAAAGTGAACTCAGTCGATCACGATCAGCAAACGAACGGCGATGTGCGCGATTTGGAACACTGGATCACACGTACACCGGAATGGGCGCGAGGGCAACTGGTCGCCTGGCTGTTTGGCGCATTTGCCGGTCTCGCGCTCGCCCTGGCAGCAATGGGGCTCTACAGCGTTGTCTCCTACACGGTTGCACAGCGAACCAACGAGTTTGGGATTCGGATCGCACTTGGGGCACAGCGCGGCCACGTCCTCCGCATCGTCTTTCGCTCGATGGTGATCAGTGTCGGGTTGGGGATTCTGGCCGGGCTAGCGTTGACTCTTGCTCTGAACAAGGTGCTGGCAACCTGGGCCGCGGAGTCTTCCCGTGATCCCCTGCTCCTGCTTGCCGCCTCTTTTGCACTTGCAGCAACGGCCGCGCTCGCTTGTACGCTTCCCGCGCGACGAGCAGCGGCACTCGATCCAATGAAGGCAATTCGCTATGAATGAGTTCCCTCCTGTCCTAATCTCCTAGCGCAGACCCGTGTGAAGATAGGCAACCAGAGCCTTCATCTGCTCTCCTGTGAAGCGCCCGGCGAACGAGGGCATCGATCCCCTGCCCTCAAGGACCACCTTGCTAGCCTCAGCATCCGTGGCTGGTGCGCCACTCGGTAAGGTGTTTCCAGCAAAGACGTGGTGCAGGTCGGGAGGTACTTTCTTTAGTCCGAGGTCGTTGTCTTCGTGGCAATGCGCACATCGAACGGTGTAGAGGTGCTTCCCCTCCTGCTCTTGTGGCGTCAGCGAAGGCTTGTGACAGCCGACCGTCGTACTCCACGCTGAAAGGATGCCGAGAGTGGCGAGCGTGCTCCACAAACGATTGAGTGCGGTCTTTCGCTTTTCTACGAACCTCCGCGCCTCGCACTCCATGACTTGAATCTAGCAGCGGCTCCCGACTGGCGGCTCCGATATGCTGGGAATATGAAGCTGCCGACTCTCGCTCAAATCGAGGAGGCCCAAGCCATTGTTTATGGTTCGATGCCACCGACTCCGCAGTACTCCTGGCCTTTAATTAATCAGCGGCTCGGAACCGAGGCTTGGATCAAGCACGAGAACCACACGCCCGTCGGCGCCTTTAAGCTGCGCGGGGCGCTCGTTTACATGGAATGGCTCAAGCGGACTGAAACTGGTCTCAAGGGAGTCGTCGCTGCCACGCGAGGCAATCATGGGCAGGGAGTCGGCATGGCTGCGCGCCTGCTTGGGCTCAAAGCGGTGATCGTTGTCCCGAAGGGCAACAGCGTCGAGAAGAACCAAGCGATGAAGGCGCAGGGTGTAGAGCTCATCGAATTTGGCTACGACTTTCAGGATTCGCTGGTCTACGCGCGTACACTCGCCGGAGATCGCGACTGGGCGATGGTCGACTCGTTCCACGAACGCCTCGTCATGGGTACTGCGACGTACGCTCTTGAGTTCTTCAAGGGAACACCACCGCTGGACGTCATCTATGTACCGATAGGGCTTGGATCGTCCATCTGCGGCGTAGCTGCGGCGCGCAATGCGCTGGGCCTAAAGACCGAGATCGTTGGCGTGGTCGCAGCGGAGTCTCCTTCTTACGCGTTGAGCTTTGCGCAGCAAAGGATCGTCGAGGCGCCGGCGGGAACCTTGATCGCCGATGGTCTCGCTTGCCGCATTCCGAACCCGAGTGCGATGGAGTTTATCTGGAAGAACGTTGCACGAGTTGTTGAAGTCTCTGATGCCGAGATCGCGGATGCGATGCGCGCCTATTATCAGGACACCCACAGCATTGCTGAGGGTGCCGGCGCGGCGCCGTTGGCCGCTGCCATACGCGAGTCTTCGTTGCAGCAAGGACGGCGCATCGGACTTGTTCTTACTGGAGCCAATGTGGACTCGGAGGTCTTTGCGAAAGTTCTTGCGGGGAGCTTTGGGCGATGAAGCCACATACGGACAACTTGACCCCATTCGCTCATGCTGCTCAGAATCGGTGCTTTGGTTGTGGGCCTGCGAATCCCGGCGGGCTAAAGCTTGAGTTCCTTCTTGCATCAGATGGTTCGGTCGTGTGCCCAACAACCATATCCGACCTCTTCGAGGGACATCCCGGCTATCTGCATGGCGGCATCATCGCTACCCTGCTCGATGAGTCGATGAGCAAGGCGGCGCGCGCGAAAGGCCTAACTGCTATGACGCGGCATCTCGAAATCGATTATCGGCGTCCCGTTCCTTCCGGGGCTCCGATCAGAATCGAGGGCAGGATCGTGCGCAGCGAAGGGCGCAAGCACTGGGCTGAGGCACAGATTCTCGACAGCGAAGAAACTGCGTTGGCGCGAAGTAAGGGACTGTTCGTCGAAGTGAAGCGCGGCTAGATCTGGACGTTTCACGCGCCGCGATTCAGTTGAGATCCGTAAGCCACTGAAGGATGGTGCTCTCCAGGTAGATACGATGATCGGACCAACTGTGATCCGTGGCCTGATGGATTGAGATCACGTGCTGGTTTCCCATGGCACGAACCGCGCTGACCAGCGCGTCGGTTCCGGGAGCAAGTCCATCGTCGGCGGAGAGAACCAGCAGCGGGATCGCACGAAGTCCATTGACCGTGCTATCGAGTTGGAAATCCCTGGCGTGCGCGACTACTTCGTCTGCCATACTCTGCGCGGTTACGCCGTTCAAACTCTCCATATCGTCTGCCATCATTGCGACGATCTTTTCCTGCGGCAGGCTGCCCAACTTGCCCATGTCCGCTGCGCTAATCAGAATCGCGCCGATCAATTCGTGATCGTGCGCAGCCGTTTTGGCAGTGACCCAGCCGCCCATGCTGTGCCCGGCAATCGCGATGCGCTTGGGATCGACACCGAGTTTTGTCGAGTTTGCTGGATCGCGTAAGTAGGCCAGAACGGCATCGGCGTCTTCGAGGTTCTGCGCGAAGCGAAACACTCCAGGGCTGCCCCACGAGCCACGATAGTTGAATGTCACTGCATTCCAACCGGCGCGTCGCACCGCCTGCGCGAGGTCGAGGTTCTTCTCGTTGCCGGGCAGTCCATGACAGATCACAAGCGTCGGGTGCGGGCCGGCACCTGCAGGAGCATACAAGAGGCCATTGATGGAAACGCCATGACTCGGGATGTGCAGGACGGTCATGCTCGCCGGATGGGTGGAATCTGTGGGCGGATCGCTATAGATCGCCTTCGGCACGGACTGCGCCGATGTGGAGGCGACCGCAGCTGTCAGAAAGACAGCGAGGAAGAATCGCATGAGTATCTCCGCGCGATGAGGATCGAATGAGCTTCAATTGAGATGCTATCTTGTGCGTCAATGCTCATGCATTGGCCTGATCGCTCATTGCCTTGTTCTTCTCCTCGAGCGGAGCGAATTCCATTCGTCTTGGAGCATACCAATGGCAGACGAGAAGAAAGCAAGCACCGGCGGCATAGGCGCAGGCGAAGCCGGGTGCAACGGCCCACCCGATGCACCCCTCGATTCCATCGGGGCTCAACCGGTAACTATGCAGGACTCCGAACCAGGACAAAGCCGCTGCGGCAAGCATCCACCCGGCGGCTTGCGCGAACTCGCGCTCAATAATCAAAGCCATCGCTGCAGCCCATAACATGGATGTCAGCAGTGCTCCTTGCCCCAGCGCCAAAAGACCGCCCAGGGGAAGCTCCGTCCCTAACCGCGTCAACACGACGGCCAATGAGCTGCCGGCGGCGCGAACCGCTGTGTCGACGATTCCCGCTGCCCATTGCGCCACCATCGGAATGAGCCCTAGAGCCACGGCGATTGATTGCGCCTTCGGCACTTCGACAAAGGCCTGGCCAACCGTGACCAACCCGAACCATACGATCACAGGCCCTGCGACTGAAAGAGGAACAATGCGCAAGACCAGGGGAAGTAGCCCGGTCGTGCAGAGGACAAGCGTGACGAATCCGTTCAAGGCGGAATATCCGGCGCGCGCGCCATTTGCCTTGTGAGCTGCGTGCCCTACATAGAGCGTGGTTGGAAATGGACTGCCCAGTGCTGCGGCCGCCAATGTACCGATGCCGTTCATCAGCAACGAAGGGGTCGTCCGATAGTCGTCGCCTGCGATCTTCACGCTCTCGAGAATCTGCAGGGAGGCGAGTGTGTCGAGCGACGCAAGAGGCAGAATGACTGAAAGGTATCCCCACCACTCGCGCCGGCTCAGCACGGAAAGCAGGTTGAGGGCGTGTGGCAGGCGAATCCCTGGAGGTTCAAGCGGCGGTAAAGGGATGGTATAGATGTGGGTCCAGCGAAAAACCGCAACCAGAATCGCGCCAATGCCTATTGCGAGGAGCCCTGGCGGCATGCGTCCCGGCAGTTTGATGCGCGAGCCGTAGAGAGTGAACAAGACGATCATCGGCAACAGTGCGATGGCGGCTTGCTCGAAGACGCCGAAGACGAACCCGAGGCAAAGATACGCAAGGGCGAGTCCGGCGAGAGGACAAAGCAGCGCTGCGCGCGGAGTGTGCCGGCGCAGCCAGTCGGTACAGAATGCTCCCGCGGTCTGGATGATGCCGCTGATGAGGCTGGCAAATACGCCGGCCTGCCATGCAAGCACTCCGGAATGAGTCCGCACATAGACGGGACCCATGATCAGGAATACATAGGCGAAGATGGTTGGCGTGTTAACGCCGAACGGAATAGCAGTCACATCATCGCGGCCCGTTCGCGCGGCGAGACGTCTTGCTTGCCAGGCATAGAACAGGTTTCCTGAAAGAATCGAGATTGCCACTCCCGGCAGGACTCGGCCGTTGACGAACTCACTCGAAAAACCGCACACAGGCGCCAAGCCCACGATCAGCAGAAGATCGGGGAAGCCGGAAAAGAAAAGTCCGAAGAAGCCATCGACGTCGCCAGATGTGAACCACGGAAGCGAGGGTGAGCGGCCGGACTCTTGCATTGTTTTCTGTGTCACGCGGTCCCGTAGCGCAGGCCGCGAGTGCGAAGCCATTTTCGGTACGCAATCGCCATCCGGTCCGATCGCAGGTGAAGTTCTTCCTGCAAGTCCAGCGGCAGCATCTCGGGCCGCTGCGATTCGACGACGACGCGGTCCTGTTCGGTCACGTGATCCTGAAAACGAAGGAACTCCTCATCCGAGGCCTCGGAGCCATAGTTCAACGTCATGATGAGCCTCGATTCGCATGTCGCTTCGTCAATCGGAGTCACCTGCGCCAGGAGGGCAAAGCGACGCGACTCGTCGGACTTGATGAGGCCCGCAGTAAGCGGGCTATGGACCCAGTACTGATAATCGACCCAAGCCGCGTTGCCAGTGCCATCCGGGTCGGGCTGCCAGATTCGAATCTGCTTCGCCTCCGGTCCCCGATCTTCGGAACCGGGGATGACTTCGTAATCCTGAATCTCGCCGCGATGCGGATCGCCGAGCAGTCCTGCGTGCACAAAACCCAGATGTGCCACATCGAGCAGATTCTCGATCACGCGAGTTCCCTGCGCCTTGAATTGGTAGGGACCAGCCAGAATCGTCCGGAAACCATGTTCCTCGCAGATTTGAAACTCCGGTATGGGGCGGATTGGATCGCCCAGGGAGACCCAGACGACGCCATAACGCTCGTGAACAGAAAACGCCTCAACCCGCGCTTTTGCGGGTGGAACCAGTTCCGGATGCGCGGGAATATGCACGCATTCTCCCGTGGGGGCATACTCCCAGGCGTGGTAAGGACATACCAGGCACGCGCGGAACTGCGCGCCAGGTTCTGTGGTCTTCGAACTGCGGACGGTGCCCAGCGATAAACGCGCGCCGCGATGTACGCAGAGATCGCGCCAACAATGCAGTCCTTCGTTGGACCGCCAAAGGACGACGTCGACGCCAAGGAGCCTGCGCGAGAGCAGTTGCTGCGGCTGAACCTCACGCGACCAAGCGAGGGCGAACCAGTCGTTCCGAAGCGTCGGATCGCCGAGAGCATTCAGCGCTTCAGTATGGATGGGCGCAGATGCAGCATCCACACTCATGAGATCTGTCGCCTCCAGGGAAAGCAATCAAATGCAGGTGCAGCGACTCGAAGTGAGGCTAGTGTACATGGCGAAATCCGGCGGCCTGGAAAGTCCCAGGAACCCCGAGAGCCCGCCAATGCCGGAACACATGAAAACAGCGTTCCCAAACTGGAATCTCAGAGAAAGTTCGGCAATCCCGTGATCTGAAGGACAAATGGCGCGGGTCTTCGAGCAAAGCAGAGCCGTTGACATTCTGAACACCTCGGAAGGAATCTCTCAGAAGGACCTCTCAATTCGCTTTTTGTTCGCTATAATGCGCGTATGGCAATCACCCGCCGACAAAAAGAAGTTCTGGACTTTCTTGAGACTTTTTCCGCCCGCAACGGTTACGCTCCGTCATTCGAAGAGATTGCGCGCGGAATGACTCTGAAGAGTCTGGCAACTGTGCACAAGCACATCTCCAACCTTGAGAAAAAGGGCTTGCTCAATCGCGTTCACAATCGGAGCCGCTCGATCGATGTCTTGCCGCCAGGCACGCGCACGCGCACGACCGACCGCTTGCCATTGGTCGGCCGCATCGCCGCAGGACTCCCCGTAGAGGCTGCCGAGACGACGGAGAGCATTTCGCTCCACGACGTCGTCGGGAACCGCGACGTCTTTGCCCTGGAGGTCAGGGGCGACTCAATGCGCGACGAGCACATCATCAATGGAGACTATGTGCTCGTGGAGAGAACACGGACTGCTCGTCAGGGAGAGATCGTGGTCGCGCTCGTTCGCGGAGCCGAGACTACGCTCAAGCGTTTCTACCCAGAGGGGCAGATGATTCGATTGCAGCCAGCCAACATCGAGATGGAGCCGATCTATGTCCCAGCGGCTCAGGTTGCAATCCAGGGACGCGTCTTAGGCGTTCTCAGAAGGTACCGCTAGCCGTTCCTATTCGTAAAGAAAAAGCCCGGCTCATGGCCGGGCTTCCTTGATCTGGAGCTGTTAGGCGAGTAGGCGCTGGACCTTCTCCTCGATCACGTTCTGCGGCACGTAGCCCACGACCTGATCGGCAACCTTGCCGCCTTTGAAGAATAGAAGCGTCGGAATGCCCCGAATGCCGTATCGTGACGGCGTCGCGCCATTCTCATCTACGTTCATCTTTGCGACTTTCAACTTACCCGTGTAGTTCGTCGCAACGGTATCGACCATTGGAGCGATTGCTCGACAAGGTCCACACCACACAGCCCAAAAATCCACCAGAACAGGCTGCTCGCTACGGAGTACCTCCTGGTCAAACGTTGCATCGCTTACTTCTAAAATCCCAAGTCCCGCCATGATCCTCCTTGCGACGACTCCACCCAGTCTAATTCAAATCGCCCAGTGTCTAAGATGCATGAGGACTCGAAACGTCGCAAGCGGTGCCAGGGGGAGCAAATCGCTTCACTTGAGTCAAGTGGGTGGGGGTTGAGCCCGAGGCTGCAAAAAAGCGCCTACCAAATAGAAGCGCCCGGATCCCAGTAAGGATCACGGGCGCTAGAGCAGCCCTCCCCCAGAACTGCCCACGCAGCGAATGTAGGTGTTCCTGCTCGGAAGTGCAAGCAAACTTAGGTAATACGAGCGGTAATCACCAGGTGGTGATTAGCAAGAATGACAACTGGCGGTTGCTCCTGATTACAATCGGAATAACTCCCCTTCATGATCGAGTCATAGGGATTGCTGGGACCGATAACTCTAAAAGGATGCTCAGTAGCTCAACCCAGTCCGGCTCTCGCCGGTTCGAATCTGCAAATCATCAGCTCAGGGTTCTCCAATCCGCTCACCGCCTTCAATATCGCCGAGGACGCTGGTCCGAGACTGTTCTCACCTTCCAGGATCACGAGAACTGCTGGCCCCGCACCGCTGAGCGCGACCCCTAGAATCCCGTGGCTCCCCGCCAGCGGCAGCAAGGGCGAAAGCAGTGGGCAAATCGGAGCACGATACGGCTGATGAATCCGGTCATTCATGGCAGACCGTAGGAGCTCGCCACGGCCCTGAGCAAATGCCAGCCCAAGCATCGATACCGCTTGGATGTTAGCCACGACGTCATGGCGTGCGTAAGAGTCGGGTAGCACCGCGCGGGCCTGACTGGTGGGCAGCGGTGTGCGCGGAAGGACGACGATCGCTCGCCACATCGAGGGCGGGTCCACACGCGCGACGCGCAGGCCGTCTCCATCGCCAACCGAGGCGACGAATCCTCCCAACCAGCATGCTGCGACATTGTCCGGGTGGCCCTCGAGGCGAGAAGCGGCTTCCACAATGCGATCCGAGCCCCAATCGAGCTGCCCAAAATGCACTGCGAGAGCGACTCCCGCCAATCTCCCCGCCGCCGACGAACCGCAGCCCATTCCGAGGGGGATAGCATTTGTCATGCGTAACGAGAGTGGTACCAATGGCTTGCCGTTCTCTGTCAGCAGGCGCTGGTAGACTCCGAGAATGAGATTGTTTTCGAGCTCGGCGCAACGCGCTGCATCTCTGCCGGTGGCGTCGATGGCAAAGTCCGAGGACCGCGTTGCCTCGATGTCAAGATGAAAGTCCAGAGCAACTGCGACGGCGTCGAATCCAGACCCTAGATTTGCGGACGTCGCTGGAAGCCGGAGCCGAAGGCTCCCCTTGTCGCTCTTCATCCCTTACTGCCCCTTCATTGCGGCTACGACGGCAGCAGGATTTGCCTCAACCACGAAAGCATTGCGCCTGAGCGCATCAATTTCGGCATTGTGGCCGGCGATTTCCTCTTCTCTGAGCAGTGTGCCTCGATGAAAGTCGATCGTGTAATCCGCGTCCTTGAGGGTGTGACCTGTCAGGACTAGGACGACGGTCTCGCCTGAACCGACCTTGCCATCCCCTCGCAGTTTCTTCAGGCCTGCCAGTGTTACAGCCGACGCCGGTTCACAACCCAGGCCCTCGGCTCCTAATTCCGCTTTGGCGATCGCGATCTCCGCCTCGGTGACATCCAGGCACCAGCCATCGCTGTCCTGAATCACGCGGACGGCTTTGCGCCAGGAGGCTGGATTGCCGATGCGGATCGCGGTCGCTCGCGTGTGCGCTTCGACGGGTTCCAGCTCCTTGCCGTGGCTCGCTGCAAAACTCCGCACCAGGGGATTGGCTCCCTCTGCCTGAATCACCGAAATCCGCGGCATGCGGGCGACGAGGCCAAGCTCACGCAATTCTCGGAACCCTTTGCCGAGCGCAGAACTGTTGGCCAGGTTGCCGCCGGGCACGATGAGATGGTCGGGCACGTTCCACTCCAAGTCCTCCGCAATCTCGAACGCGGGGGTCTTCTGGCCCTCCAGGCGATAGGGATTGACCGAATTCAACAAGTAGATGGGTTCGTGCTGGACTACTTCCGCCAGGACCCGGACGCAGCCGTCGAAATCGGTTTTGAGCTGGCACGTCACGGCGCCATAGTCCATGGCCTGCGAGAGCTTGCCCCAGGCAATCTTGCCTTCCGGGATCAGCACCAGGCTTCGCAGACCGGCTCGCGCGGCATAGGCAGCCATTGCTGCCGACGTGTTGCCCGTCGAAGCGCAAGCAACCCACTCGAAGCCACGCTCCTTGGCCACACTCAGAGCGGTCGTCATTCCGGTGTCTTTGAACGAACCGGTCGGATTCATGCCTTGGTGCTTGGCAAGAAGCTGGTCGATTCCCAACCTTCGGGCGGAGCGCGCCAGAGGATAGAGCGGCGTGTTGCCTTCCAGGAGTGTGATCGCATTGCCATAGCTGTCGAGGATTGGAAGCAGCTCCCGAAAGCGCCACACGCCTGACTGGTCCAGCGTCTCCGACGAGCAGCGGCGTTCGCGCCAAAGCCATTTCAACGCCCCCGGATTGGGGCGATTGGTTCCCTGGCGCAGGTTCCAGCCTGCATACTCCACCTCAAACAGGTCGCCACATTGAGCGCAACGAAAATCCGGTCGGGCATCGCGCCCTGCAATCCGATCTCCACATCCGAAGCAGCGAAGTTGATGAAGGTTGTCGTTCATCCCTGGTGTTAGCCTACCAGCGTGAGGCGGCTCCTGCTTGCCGCCATGGAGGAAAGCCCGCAGTGTATTCCCGGACATTTTTGATTGCGATTTCGGCTCTTGGAATGTCGCCGCTTTCCGGACACGCACAGCTACGGGTCGCCGCTGCCGCCGATCTGGAGCCGGTGCTCCCGCCGATCCTCCTCCAGTTTCAGCAAGCCACCGGCATACGTGCAGAAGCCACGTACCAGGCGTCTGCTGCGCTCACCACACAGATCCAGAATGGCGCGCCATTCGATCTTTTCCTCTCGGCAGACCTGAGCTATCCGAAGCGATTGATCGACGCTGGACTGGCAGACGCTGCAGGCTCACCCGATTCGTCAACTCCTATCACCTACGCGAAGGGCACCTTGGTCCTGTGGATACGAAAGGACTCACAGCTTCCCCCTCCATCGCTCGATCTGCTGCGTAATCCGGCCTTGAAACACCTCGCGATCGCCAATCCAGAGCGGGCGCCCTATGGTCGCGCCGCGGTCGCTGCGTTGACGAGCCTCAAGCTCTACGACAACCTCAAGCCGCGCATTGTGACGGCGGAGAATATCTCCCAGGCTGCGCAGTTCGTCGACTCCGGCAATGCCGACGCGGGACTCATCTCGCTCACCTCGGCCCTCACCCCGCGACTCGCATCGAGTGGCACGTATTTCTTGATTCCGCACGACCTCTACCCCTCAATTGAGCAAGGCGCGGTCATCGTGAGCAGCACGACCCAGAGGGCCGCAGCGCACAAGCTTCTCGATTTCCTACTCTCGCCAACGGTCCAGGCACAACTCGCCAAAAGCGGACTCACGCCGGCAAAGTGACCGATGGACTGGCAAGCACTCACACTCACACTCCGGTTGGCCAGTATCACCACTGTCATCCTGCTGATGCTCTCGGTGCCTCTGGCGGCCCTTCTGGTCCTGGGCAGAAGCAGGTGGCTTGCATTTCTCGAGGCGATCGCGACGCTACCACTAGTCCTGCCCCCGACCGTCCTCGGGTTCTTCCTCCTCGTTCTTCTTGGACCGCGCACCGCAATTGGCCGCGCGATCATAGTTTTGCTCGGGCATCCGCTGGCCTTCTCTTTCTCGGGTTTGGTGGTTGGATCCATCGTTTACAGCCTGCCGTTCGCTGTGCAGCCGCTTGTCGCCGGATTCGGCGCGGTTGACATGGCGCTGGTCGACGCGGCTCGCTTGCTTGGCGCTGGACCGGCACGGGTCGTCTTCACCTTGTTTGTCCCCCTTGCGAAACGGTCTCTGCTGGCTGCGGGGATTCTGACGTTTCTGCATACGGTCGGAGAGTTCGGCGTTGTGCTCATGCTGGGCGGGGATATTCCGGGCTCGACGCGAACTCTGTCGATCCTGCTCTACAACCAGGTGGAAAACTTCGACTACGCCGCAGCCGCACGAACCGCGGCCATTCTGTTGACGCTCAGCATCGCAGCCCTGGCAGCGATCTACATCGGGAGCCGATCGCGCGGAGGCCGCCGTGCTTGAATTTGCGCTCGACGCGCGCCGCGGGCATTTTTGTTTGCAGGCGAAGGGGCGATTCTCCTCCGAATGGACTGTCGTCTTTGGGCCCTCAGGCTCGGGCAAGAGTACGCTGCTTCGCTTGCTTGCGGGACTCGACCCGCCCTCCCAAGGCAAGGTCGTATTCGATGGCGAAACCTGGACCGATACGGCTCAGGACATTTACCGAAAACCGGGCCGACGAGGTGTCGCGCTTGTCGCGCAACAGCCCGCACTGTTTCCTCACATGAGTGTCGCGGCGAATGTGGGATACGGTCTTGCCGGGCTCGATCGGAAGGAACGTACCGCGCGCGTCAGCGAAATGCTGACTCTGGTGGAGGCAGCTAGTTTTGCGCATCGCGGTCCACGCGAGCTTTCCGGAGGAGAGGCCCAACGAGTGGCTCTGGCCCGCGCTCTCGCCATCTCCCCACGCCTTCTGCTGCTTGACGAACCCTTTTCCGCACTGGACGGTGCCGCTAGCGACGCCCTCCTTTCTAGGCTCCAATCATGGCTTGGCGAGCGTCGGGTACAAACAGTCCTGGTCACGCACGATGCAACCGATGCCTACGCATCCGGCGCCGAGGTTGCGCAGCTTCATGAGGGAAAAATTGCTGCCGTCGGACCAGCGGCGAGCGTTCTCTCGATCGAGCGTCGGAGAATTCTCGATCGGCTTGGCGACAGTTAGGCGTCGAATCCGAGCAGGACCGGCTCCTTCTCGAGCCGGATGCTGAAGCGCATTTCGACGGCAGCTGCGATGTCGTTCGCAAGCAGAAGTATCTCTGAAGCCTTGGCTCCGCCGCGGTTAATAAGCGCTAGTGTGTGACGCGAGGAGATGCCAGCGGCACCTCGGACGAAGCCCCTGGCAAAACCAGCTTGTTCGATCAGCCACGCTGCGGGAATCTTCACGCAGTCCTGGCTCGCCCCTGTTCCAACGGGAAAGGAGGGCGGCTCTTTTCCAGCGACCCGAGCGACCTGCTGCAACTCTTCCCTGCTCACAACTGGATTTTTGAAGAAGCTCCCTGCGCTGCGGCAGTCCGGGTCACCCTCGACGAGCAGCATTCCCTTCGAGCGGCGAATGCGGCGAACAGCTTCGGCAACCTCGGCGAGGTTCGGTGCCGGATGCTCGGCGAACTCCCGCTGCAGGTCCGCATACCGAAGGGTCGGCGGGCCACCCTGGATGAGCCGGTAGTCCACACGTGTGACGATGTAGCGACCAGCATCCACGGTATTGAAGCGGCTACGTCGATAGGAGAATCCGCACTCCGCGGCAGAGAAATCGAGGAAGAGCCTCTCCTGCAGGTCGTAGGCGCGTACCTTCTCGATACAACTCGAGACTTCCTGGCCGTAGGCACCGACGTTTTGGACCGGCGTGCCGCCGACCGTGCCTGGGATCCCAACCAGGCACTCCAATCCCGCATAATCGGCGGCCACGGTTCGTCGCACCAAGGACTCCCAATTCTCGCCAGCAGCAGCGCTCAAGACGACTCGGTCTCCAACCTCGTGATTCTGGATTCCGCTCAGGCGAATATGGAGTACGAACCCGTCGAAGCCATCGTCCGCAACCAGGAGGTTGCTTCCACCCCCAAGGACGAACAGCGGTACCCTCTTTTCGCGCGCCCACTCTGCTGCCGCCGGAATGTCGTCTTCGATTCGGGCTTCGGTGAACCACCGCGCGGGACCCCCGACACCAAGGGTCGTGAACGGCGCAAGCGGCTTATTCTCCTCGACGTACATTCGTACTCAAGGCTACACCGGCGGTTTCAGATAAAATGGAAGAGGCGATTCCCGCCGGAGGCATTCATGTATCCAGAACTGATGGTGATTCCCATGCGCGAAGAACTTGTACGCGCTGGAATTAAGGAAACCCGCACCGCCGAAGAGGTCGACTCCGCGCTGGCACAGCCCGGCACCACGATGGTGGTCGTAAACTCCATTTGCGGATGCGCTGCAGGCAAAATGCGTCCGGGCGTGCGTCTTGCGCTTGCCAGCTCCGCCAGCAAGCCCGATCAGAGCATCACGGTCTTTGCCGGCCAGGATCGTGAAGCCACGGAGCGCGCCCGCAGCTACTTCGACGGCAACCAGCCGACCTCTCCAGCGATCGCGATTCTGCGCGACGGCAAGTTGGCTTATCTGATGCAGCGCTTTGTCATCGAGCAGGCCACCGCGCAACAGATTGCCGGCGAGCTCGCTCGAGTCTTTGATGAGTTCTGCGCGAAGACAACTGCCTGATCGCAATCTCGACTCAGATAATAACGGCCTCCCGCGGGAGGCCGTTATTATCTGTTTTGTGGGTACTCAGTCCCCTTCTGGGGCGGTAGCAAGTGCTTGCACTTTGCTGTGTTTCATTGAGTAACCGAAGTAGATGAACAGGCCGATAATCAGCCACACGATCATCACCGTCCAGGTCACTGCGGAAAGACGCGACATCAGAAAAACTGCCGAGATAATTCCGAGAATTGGCACCAGGGGTACGAGTGGTGTCTTGAACGGTCTTGGCAGATCAGGATGACGCACACGCAAGATCCAGACACCGGCACTGACGATCGTGAATGCCAATAGCGTCCCGATATTGACCAGCTCCGAAAGCCTGCTGATCGGCAGAAATGCCGGCATGATGGCCGCAAACGATCCGAAGACGATCGTCGTAATCCAAGGCGTGCGGAACTTGGGATGAATCGCCGACGCCCACTTCGGCAGTAGGCCGTCCTTCGACATCGAGTAGAAGACGCGCGACTGGCCAAGCAACATCACGAGCATGACGGTTGCGAGGCCGAACACCGCACCCACCTTCACGAGCATCGCCCCCCAGCCCACGCCGGTGGCATCGATGGCCAGCGCCACCGGGGCCGATACATTCAGCGTTTTGTAGCTCACCAATCCAGTCAACACAAGAGAAACAAGAATGTAGAGAACCGTGCAGACGACCAACGATCCCAGAATGCCGATAGGCATATCACGCTGCGGGTTCTTCGCTTCCTGCGCCGCCGTAGAGACCGCGTCAAAGCCGATGTAAGCAAAGAAAATCGAAGCCGCAGCCACCGGGATTCCGCCCCAACCGAAATTGCCGTGCCCGTCGGGTGGAGGCACAAAGGGATGCCAGTTGGAGCTTGCGATCTGCGGGTGGCTGAAGAGAAAGGCGCCTCCCACAACCAGGAAGATACCGACAATCCCCACCTTCACAATCACGATGGCGGAAGTGAAATTAGCGGACTCTTTGATACCGATCACCAGAATCGTCGTTACCACCAGCACGATCAGTACGGCGATCAGGTTGAAAAACCCGGTCACATGCGGGAGCCCCACCTCGCTCACGCCTGGAGGGAGCGACATCTTATCGATCCAGATCCCCTGATATCTGACAAGTACGTTGCCCGTTGTCGTGGTCAGCGCCGGAGGGATCACAAGGCCCAATTGCTGCATCAGGCTGTTGAAGTAGCCCGCCCAGCCCGAGGCCACAGTCGAGGCACCGAAAGCGTACTCGAGCGTCAGGTCCCATCCGATGATCCAGGCCACAAGTTCGCCGAGCGTGGCGTAGCCGTAGGTGTAGGCCGAACCTGCAATGGGAATGATCGTGGCAAACTCCGCATAACACAGGCCGGCAAATGCGCAGGTCAATCCTGCGAGCACGAAACTGAGCGCAACAGCCGGCCCGGCGTGGAGAGCAGCTGCCTGGCCTGTCAGTGTAAAGATCCCCGCGCCGATCACGGCGCCCACGCCCAGCGTGATAAGGTTCAATGCGCTGAGGGAGCGCCTCAATGTGTGTTCCCCCTCCTCGCTCGCCTCCTGCGAAAGCATGGACATGGGTTTGATACGAAGCAGCCTGGACATGGGTGCGGGCAACCCTCCTCACAAATTGACTTGAGTATCTGAAGAGCCTGTGGGCGCGGCGTGCCGCGACCAGAAGAGATAGACCGGGATTCCGAGCAAGACGAGCACTAAGCCCGGCCATGTGTATTGGGGCTTGTATCGCAATAATACGATACATATCCACGTGGCCATGACGATATAAAGCCCGGGAAGAAGCGGATAGCCGATGGCTTTGTATGGCCTCGAAGCATCCGGCTGCTTGAACCGCAACACGAACAAGCCGGCGATGGTGAGGATGTAGAAGACCAGCACCGCAAAGATGATGTAGTCGAGCAACTGACTGTACGACCCCGACAGGCAGAGGAGTGCCGTCCAGGCGCCTTGCACGAGGAGGCCCGCCGCCGGCGTCCGGTAGCGCGGATGCAGCTTGCCGACTGCTTTGAAAAAGAGGCCATCCTGGCTCATCGCGTAGTACACGCGCGCTCCGGCCAGCGACATACCGTTTGCGCAACCGAACGTCGACACGAGAATCGCAGCGGCCATGATGTAGGCGCCGCCAGAATGAAAGATGACTTCCAGCGCCGCCGTCGCCACGCGGTCTTCGGATGCGTATTGCAGCCCGCGAGCAAGGGCCGTTGCTCCGTGCGGATCGCCGTGCATCGGCAACACAAGTAAATAAGCCAGTGTCGCTAGGATGTAGACCGTGAGCACAAAACCAACGCCGAGAATCAGAGAAAGAGGAATATTGCGCCGCGGATTCTTCACTTCCCCTGCTGTGAACGTGATGTTGTTCCATGCATCGGCCGAGAACAACGACCCGACCTGCACCACGGCCAGAATCACGAGCGCATTCACTAAAACGATGGGGCCGCCTACGCCGACCTGCACTGAATGCATGGAACTCCAGCCGGCGTTTCGCCAGAATTCGCCGAGTCCGCGCCCGAAGTTCGCGTCCCATGCTGTTGCATTGCGGCCAACCGTGAATGCAAGCAGCACAAGCGCGGCCAGCGACAGCGCCTTCGCCGAAGTGAAAACGTTCTGGATCAGCGCGCCGAGCTTGACGCCGAAGACGTTCACCACAGCGAGCAGAATCACGATCGCAACGCCGACGAGATTCGCCGTGTTCACGCCGATCTCAATGTTGCCTAGAACCATGGGACCGATCTGCACTGCGGGCACATGCGCGATGCGCCAGAGCCAGTGGGTCGTCGAGATGGTCGGGAAAAAAACGCCAAGGAACTTGCCAAACGCAACGCAGACCGCTGCGATTGTTCCTGTCTGGATGACAAGAAACAGCGTCCACCCGTAAAGAAATCCCCAAAGCGGCCCGAGCGATTCGCGGAGATAGACGTACTGGCCGCCTGCCTTTGGCATCATCGCGGCCAGCTCCCCGTAGCTGAGCGCTCCAATCATGGTCATGGCCGCAGTGACCACCCAGGCAGCTACGAGAAGTGCAGGCGAATCCGTCAAACGCGCGATATCTGCGTCGACCAGAAAAATGCCGGATCCAATCATTGAGCCGGCAACGATGGCGGTCGAGCTGAACAAGCCGAGGCTTTGCACCATTTTCGGTGCATCGGCAGCCTTGGGCATTCCTTTTTGGGGCGTGAGATTGGAGGTCGTCACTTAGGTCGGTTTTACCGGAAATACATCGGATTGTCTTCTCTTTTTTGCTTAGGACCGGCTCTCAGTTTGACCCGCTGAACGAACCAAGTACCTCGATCCAGCTGCGAAACACGACAGCGGGATCCGGAGTCCGGAAGATCGCCTCAGCCACGGCGACTGTTGTCGCGCCGGCGGCAAGAACCTTCGGTGCGCTCTCGAGAGTGACACCGCCCGCGGCCACCAGAACAATATCCGGGCCCGCGGCTTCACGGAGGCGTCGGACCCCCTCGGCGCCGATTTGTGACTTCGACGTCTGTTTGGTCGTGGTCAGGCCGATCGGGCCAATCGAGAAATAGTCGGCAGGTTGATCGAGGACGCCGGGGACCAGAGTCTCGCTTCCACCGAATGTTCCTACGATCCGGTGCATGCCGAGCACCTTTCGCGCCTCGGCTGGCGCCATATCCCCGACGTCGACATGGACCCCGTCAAATCCAGCCTCCCCAACCAAATGAACGCGATCATCGAGAATCAACTTGATGGATGGCTGCGGCATTGCCTTCCGCAGGATGGTGGCGTCGGCGAGAACCTCGGCGTCCGAGCCGATCTTATTCCTGTACTCAAACAGTGTGACTCCGGCGTCGGCGAGCGACGTGCCAAGCCTCCGAAGAAACGCCTCCCTGCCTTCGATCGGAATCACAGTGGAGTCAAGAATTGGATACACCTTGGGGAACTGGAACTTCATAGGAAGAGAGTAGTGCAACCGGTTAGACCAATGGGCGTATACTGGCCGGTCTTCGCGCAGGGACGCGACTTTCACCCTGCAAATCCTGGAGTAAAGACGATCCGCGACGATTGTCGGAGGTAAGAATGGAAACGTTATCAAGACGGGATCTCCTGAAGTCCAGCCTGTTGGTTCCCGCAGCGGCTGCTGCCGGTGGCATCGCGCCCATCACCACTGCCCTGCAAGCCTCGGCCGAGACCTCCGGTCCCCTCACCCCAGATATTGTGCAGAACGCGTCGGACCCGACCACCGCATCGAATCCGGCCCTGTCGAACGGACTTCGCGAGCGGTTGCTTCTCGATTTTGATTGGCGCTTCCATTTCGGTCATGCGGATGACCCTGCAAAAGATTTCAACTTCGGCAATGGCAGGTCCGGCACATTCCAGAAGACCGGGAACTTCCTCCCAGCCGGAACCATCGCCTTCGACGACAGCGACTGGCGCAGTGTCAATCTTCCGCACGATTGGGCAGTCGAGCTCGAATTCGAGAACGATCCTGCCCTCGCCAGCAAGGGCTTCTATCCCCTCGGGCGGAAGTATCCGGCAACCAGCGTGGGCTGGTATCGCCGTGTCTTCGAGCTGTCTGCGGCCGATGCCGGCAAGCGCATCAGCATCGAATTCGACGGCTCCTATCGCGAGACCATGGTTGTGTTCAACGGCTTCTACATTGGCCGTCACAGCGGTGGCTACGACCCGTTCAGCTTTGACCTGACGGACTTCGTGACACCTGGCGGACGCAATGTCCTGCTTGTGCGCGTCGATGCCACCGAAAGCGACGGATGGTTCTATGAGGGCGCCGGCATCTATCGCCACGTGTGGCTTGTCAAAACCAACCCCGTGTACGTGAAGAAGTGGGGCACATTCGTCTCTTCAAAAATAGAATCCGGCAACGCGACGCTCTCAATCAAGACAGAACTGAAGAATCATGCCAAGACTCCTCAAAGTGCGCGTGTCGTTTCGACAGTTCTCGATCCCAACGGAAAGGCTGTCGCCAAAGACGCCACTTCCGAAAAATCCTTGGCCACCGGCGATGAGGAGGAGTATGCGCAACAGATCACCGTCAGCCGTCCCCAGCTTTGGTCGCTCGAAGAGCGCAATCTGTATAAGCTACTCACCGAAGTTCGTGTGGGCGGCGAAGTCGTCGACCGCTACGAGACGCCCTTCGGTATTCGCTCGCTCCGATTCGATCCGCAAAATGGACTGTTCCTGAACGACAAGCCGGTCAAGCTGAAGGGCACCTGCAATCATCAGGATCATGCCGGCGTCGGCGCAGCCCTTCCCGATGCCGTTCAGTACTACCGTGTGCGCAAGCTGCAGGAGATGGGCTGCAACTCGCTGCGCACATCGCACAATCCACCGACGTCCGAGTTGCTCAACGCATGCGACGAACTGGGGATGCTGGTCTTCGATGAGACGCGCATGATGTCGTCCAATCCCGAAGGTCTAAACCAGTTTGAGAACCTTGTACGCCGCGACCGCAATCATCCCAGCGTCTTCATGTGGTCGATGGGCAATGAAGAGGGCCAGGCGAATACGGAGGTCGGTCTCCACATTCTGACCGCAATGAAGGCCGTGGCGACGAAGCACGATGGCTCGCGTCCGGTCTCCATCGCGCCGATCCGTGCCATCGGCGCCGGCGGACTGATTGAGTGCGACGTCATGGGCTACAACTACATGGATCCCGAATCAGAGGTCTACCACAACGCGCATCTCGATAAGCCAGTCATGGGCACTGAAACGGTGAGCGCGGTGGGCACGCGCGGCATCTACATCACCGATCCCAAGACGGGATTCGTCGGCTCCTACGATCCCTATACCACGACCGGACGCGCCTCCGCCGAGGGTTGGTGGAGTTTCGTCAATGCCCGTCCCTGGAACATGGGCGGCTTTGTGTGGACTGGATTCGACTATCGCGGTGAGCCTTCTCCCTACGAGTGGCCGAATATCAGCTCACAGTACGGCATCATCGATACCTGCGGATTCCCGAAAGACACGTTCTTCTATTACCAGGCCTGGTGGACTTCGAAGCCCGTACTCCACCTCTTTCCTCACTGGAATTGGCCGGGTTACGAAGGCAAGGAGATCGCAGTGTGGGTGCACTCCAACATGGACCGCGTCGAGTTGTTCTTGAACGGGCAGAGCCTCGGCCTAAAGGAAATGAAGCAGGATTCACATCTCGCTTGGAATGTGAAGTACACGCCCGGGACAATCGAAGCACGTGGCTACAAGGGTGGCAAGCTGATGATGACCGCGAAACGCGAGACCGTGGGCACTCCCGCAAAGCTCGTCATGACAGCGGATCGTGGCGAAATTTCAGCCGACGGGGAAGATGTCGCGATGTTCGCGGTCGAGGTGCGCGATGCGGAGGGACGAATCGTGCCCATCACCGACAACGAAGTCACCTTCCGCATGACAGGCGCAGGAAACCTGATTGGAGTCGGCAATGGAGACCCGACAGATCATGGCTCGGACAAAGCGACATCACGCAAGGCTTTCGGTGGCCTCTGCGCGGCACTCGTTCAGTCGGCGAAGAAGGCCGGTGACATCACGCTTGAGGCATCCGCATCGGGGCTGACACCGGCAACGGTGACGATTTCCGCCAAGAGTGTAGCGCTGCGCCCGCAAATATCAAGCTGGGAGCGCGAAGTTCCTAAGGGCCCGGGCGTCACTGGACTCTGGAGACCGGTGCCCAATGCGGGTGGAGCGACAGGGCTGATGGCGATGCTGCTCGGCGACGGGACGACCGTTTTCTCGCTGCATCAGGATGGGAACAAGCTGACGGGGGCGGTGGAAGGCGCAAGCGTCGGTTTCTTCGGTGGAAACGATACGCCGTCTCCTATCGAAGATGGCAAAATCGAAGGCACCAGCGTCTCGTTCAAGGCTGGCACCAATACCTTCACGGGAACAATCAAAGGAGATCAGATCGAACTCGAACGGGGTATCAATTTGGGATTCCGTATGCCTGCTGTTCAGGAGCCGACAGGCCCGAGGCCTGCCATTGGACCACCCCCAGATGGCTCGGACCCGTCATTTAACATCTCCATTCGGCGACCCCCCACGGTCCCGATGGTATTGCGTCGGGTTGAACGATAACTGCCTCTTGAGCAGGCACGGCGAGGAGATTCTTAAGGTGTCACTTGACCCATAGAGAATCTCCTTCGCACTCCTGGACGAAGGTTACATCTCGTCGGCCGACGGTCCATAGCATCCTGGTACCTTCTGATCGAGCAGCCGCAAGTAAACGCCGAGCTGTGCCCTGTGATGAACAAGATGGTTGAGCACCCAAGTCCGCCACACGTTGTACTTGGTGTCATCGATCCAAGTTTGATCGCCGGCAATGAACTTCCAGTTGCCGTCCCACTGGTCCGGCGTCATCTTGGCCAGCGCCGGCTTAACTGCTGATACCTGTCGGTCGAACTTCTCGATCAGCGCTGTCTTGTTCGCCGGAAGCTCGGGTTTCATCTCCGGATTCCATTCAAGCTTGTCGACGGTCAGGGTGTGGACGGCCCAGTCGCCGGTTGTGTCGGCGACGTGGCCAGCCAGCTGGCCAAGAGACATCGACTTGGCGTGCGGTTTCCAGGCAAGATCAGCGTTGTCGGGTATTGCTTCAAGGACCTTGCGGGTCGTGGTGGTTTCGCGGTCGTATTCGGCAATGAGTTCTTTTTGGAAATCCATTCAGCAACCTCCCCGTTGCGCTGCAAGGATACCCGAAGTTCAGCCCGAAGGCGAAGAAAAAGCGATAATATATATCGACGTTTTCCACATGCTGCTACTTCCGCAGGGCAAAGGCAATGTAGGCGCCGCCAACAGGTGACTTGGGATCGCGCCCACCGCTCGAAACGGTGACCACATACTGCCGTCCATCCGTCATGTATGTAGAGGGCGTCGCCATCCCGGCGAAAGGCAACTCGAACTCCCACAATAATCTGCCTGTACTGTCGTCGTAAGCATGAAACTGGCGGTCAAACACGGTCGCGCCGATGAAGAGCACTCCCCCGGCGGTCACGATTGGGCCACCATAGTTCTCCGAACCTGTATCCTTCACGCCTTGCTTCGCCAAATCCGGGTACTCACCGAAGGGGATTCTCCACAATGAACGCCCTGTTTTCAGGTCAATCGCACTCAATGTTCCCCACGGCGGAGCAATTGCGGGATAGCCGTCCGGGTCAAGGAACTTCTTGTAGCCCGTGAAAGTGTAGGGTTCCTGAGCTTCGGACCCTTGTTCTTGCGGGGTTGCCGGATGAGCGCCCAGGAATCCAAGAAGCGCTTGAAGTTTCTCCCCTTCCAGATTGGGCATAGGCGGCATGCGGCCTTTGCCTTTGTTGACTAACTCGACGATCTGTGACGCGGAGAGCCGGCTGCCCACCCCTCTCAGCATCGGGAACGAGGGAGGAATGCCTTCCATCTGATCGCCGTGGCAGATTGCGCAGTGGTCCTGATACGCGGCGGCGCCAGCAGCATTTGCGTTCTCTGTTTGAGTTGGAACGGCGGTTAGTTCCTTTCTGGCAGGTGCCGCGGCATCCGTGCGCAGATAGTCGAGCAGCGCCTGCAGGTGATCGCCGGTGACATCGGGAAATGACGGCATACGACCCGTTCCCAGGCGGATCGCATCGGCAAGCTTCTCGACCGTCAGGCGCTTCTCGATCCCGACGAGACTCGGGAAGGTCGGCGGATCGCCAGCTCGATCTTCGCCGTGACACATGGCGCATTGATCCTTGTAGATCTGCTCGCCGACTGCGCCCGACTTCTCGCGCGGAGCAAGACCGCCCAACCAAGCCATCTCGTTTTCGTTCACGAACAGCACCTTTGAGACTGGATCGATCGCTGGACCGCCCCACTCAGCTCCACCATCGAAGCCGGGGAACACAACAGTCTGCTGGCCCACCGCCATGGGATAGAACTGCCCATTGCTTCGCAGATCGTGAAATGCCTGCACGGCCCAGGCGTGAGCGGCTGGAGTTCGCGTCGTCAGCATCTGGTCGGTCAGCGTTTGGCGCGACGCGAAAGGCTCCGGCCAATCCGGCAGAGGCTGGGTTGGCGCTGACACCTCTCCTGGCACGGTGCTCGCCGGATAGGGATGCTCGTGAATGGGAAAGAGCGATTCACCGGTGATCCGGTTGAAGAGGTACAGATAACCTTGCTTGGTGGTTTGCGCGAGCGCATCCACCGATTTGCCATCGTGCACGACCGTGAAGAGAGCGGGGGGAGATGGAAAATCTCGATCCCAGAGGTCATGATGCACGCCCTGGAAATGCCACAGCAACTTGCCCGTCGCCGCATCGAGCGCCAGAATGCAGTTCGCATAGAGATCGTCGCCGACGCGATCGCCACCGTAGAAGTCCATTACAGCTGAGCCTGTGGGCGCGTAGAGGATTCCACGCTGCGCATCAAGCGACATGCCAGCCCAGTTGTTCGCAGCGCCCGCGGTTTTCCATGCGTCTTTGGGCCAAGTCTCATACCCGGGCTCTGGGGGAAGCGGGATGGTGTGAAAGACCCACCGCTGCTGGCCGGTGTGCACGTCGAATGCGCGAATGTAACCTGGCGGTGCGGGGTGCCCCTCGGGATTACGCCCGCCGACAATGATGAGATCCTTGAAAATAACGCCGGGCGACGTGAGCACGACGGATTGTGTCTCGAAGTCGCGCCCCAGCCCCTTGCGCAGGTCGACGCGACCGTCCTCACCAAACGATGCAATCGGTTTGCCTGTAACCGGATCGAGGCAATAGAGAAAGTTCATGATCCCGGCGAAGAGACGGCTCTCCTTGCCTTCGGTCCAGTAGGCAAAGCCGCGCGCGGGCTGCGTTCCATTGATCCCGGAGTCAAACTTCCACTTGAGCTGGCCTGTCGCGGAGTCGAGGGCGATGACCTTCTGCGAGGGCGTGTAGCCGTACAGTGTGCGGCCGACGATCAGGGGATTGGTCTGAATCTGCCCTATCTCCCCGGTGTCGAAACGCCAAGCCACGAGCAGACGGCTCACGTTGCCACGATTGATCTGGTTGAGCGGCGAGTAATGATCGCCGTTCACGTCGCCGTTGTAGGCGGGCCAATCGAGGTTCTCCTGGGCGAATGCGGTGGCACAGATCGTCAACACGAGCAGCGCGGTCGCTGCCGAGACGCGGGTTCTTTCGTCGAATCGCCTATCCCACATACTTGATCAGTTGCATGAAGCCGTAGTCCATGTGGAGCTGCTGATGGCAATGCCAGAGCGTATCGCCGGGATTGTCGGCGACGAAGTCGACAGCGACCGTATCGAGGGGCATGACATTGACGACGTCCTTGCGCAGGCCGCTCATAGTCTTGTGTCCGATCTGCGCGACTTCGAACGTATGCCGATGCAAATGAATCGGATGCTGATCGCCGCTGCCGTTGCGAAGCAGCAGACGATAACGGCGTCCTACTTGGACCTGGATGGGATCGATGTCGGGCCATGAGCGATTGTTGATCGTCCAGGTATCGAACTTCGAGCCATGCATGGGACCGATATCCCGGAAAGTCAGCGTGATCGTCTCATCGGGTGTGGGAGCAGGCGCGGCGTTTGCGAAGAGGCTATAGTCCCACGGGGTCGATACAGGATCGTGCCATTGCGGTGGTCCGTTCTGGCCCGCATATTCGATAACAATGCCGAGGCCCATCGTTCGCGACGCGGCGAGCGTGGAGCCGAGTACCCAGACGCCAGGATTATTCATTTCGACGAGGGCATCGACCCGTTCCGCGACAGCGAGTGATAGAACTTGGACTGACGTGGGATGCGGAACGGGATTCCCATCCATCGCCAGAACTGTGAACTTGTGTCCGGGAAGTGCGAGCTCGACGTTCTCCGTTGCACTGGCGTTGAGCAGATGCATCAGGACCCGCTGGCCCGGCTTCACTCGAATCGGCTCGCCCGCGCCGAGCATGTGCTGGTTGACCGTCGCGTACTTATATCCGACATCGGAACCCGCGGTGAGCGGCTGATTGGCAGAGGACGTGCGCATGGTCTCCGCCATCGGAACAAAGGATGGCTCCCAGTGGTGAACTGCCAGGAACACTTCCTGATCGAAGTCCCCTGCAGTCGTCGGACCCGACTTCCCTTCCACAATCAAGAATCCGAACTGGCCGCTATAGGTTCCGAGGGCGAGATTGCCGCCAGACCCAGTGTGGGTGTGATACCAGCGTGTCCCCGAGGGACGAGGCGTAAAGGTGTAGCGAAGGTGGCTCCCAGGCGCGATCATCGGCGAACCCTCTTCCATTGCGCCATCGTTCAATGAGTCGATTGCGAGACCGTGCCAATGAACGATGTCGGGCTCAGCACCGGCATTGGTCACGTCGATCGTCACGGGAACCCCTTCTCGCAGGCGGAGAATCGGACCGGGGACCTGACCGTTGTAGGCGCGCGTTTCAATCACAACGCCGGGAGCGATTTCGATTTTGCAAGGTTGAATGTTGACTGTGTAATCCGGCTTAGTAGTCTGATCTGAGGCTGCTGCCAGAATGTCTGAAGGTGCAGCAAAACCACCCAGGATGGCTACTCCGGTCTGGCGCAGGAACTCTCTGCGAGTTGTCATCTTCCGTCGATCTCCACCAGCGATTCTTACACGAGCACTTACTGTTCCGTTAGCGGGAGCAGGAGGGTTGTTCCACACCGAATGTTCCACGTTGAACATTTGTGCGACTTGCCACGCATGCTTGCCCGAATATGCAAAGAATTACACGCTCTGGCGCCGGGAGGAGCGCTTTTTCGGCGGAACTCTTTTGACGCCGGCCTGCTCGATCCGTTGTTGGCGAACCTGGCTGTGCGCGCGCCAGAAAGCTTCCGCAGCCTTCGGACCAATGTCGGGGGCTGTTTTGGGCAGGCGCTCCTTTTGAAAGATATGCGTGTAGAGAACGGGGCCAAGGAGAAGAGAGATAGCAACGTCGATGTCGAGGTCGCCCGCAAGAAGTCCGCGGTCGATGCCACTGTGCAAGACACGCTGGATGCATTGGCGCGCGGGCTCCATGACGCGATGGCGCCAGGCCTTGCCGAATTCGTGATGCACGGCGGAGTAGGCGATCATGGCCGGCATCAATTGCGTGCGCAGGGATTCAAACTCGTCGGGAGGACGGCGGGTGAGGATGTAGGTGAGGTCGCGGAGGATATCGCCCGTGTCCACATCCTCTGGCTCGCGGTCGAGGCCGTGGATCATCTCCATCACTTCCATGAGGAGCTTTTCTTTATCGGCCCAGTGGTTGTAGATGGTGGCTTTGCTGACACCGGAAGCCTGCGCGATAGCATCCATGCTGGTGGCGTCGATGCCGCGCTCAGCGAAGAGGTCGAGTGCGGCACGGAGGACTTTGTCGTGAGCTTCAGAACTGCGGGACCGGGCCATGCTATATCTCCACCCATTCGATGTGGAGACGCCCGAGCCCCAGCGCAGCCTCAAGCATATGGGTCCATGTCGGCACTTGGGTCTTACGCCGATTGTCGTTCATGTACTCCTAACGTCACACTATCAATCTACAACTCATCCGGGTGTCCAAACCCGCTTTACAGCCCTTACAAAGAGGTGGAAAGAGGTCGTGTCTCAAGCCATTCTGCTCATCAAAACCACAGCTCGCTCGAGCGCCGGCAACAGCATGGCGAAGGCTTGCCCGATTGCGGTCACCGTATTTCCCACATCGGGTAACAGCAGAGCTACAAAGGCTAAACACAGCGCCAGCCGCAGAATCGTGTCCTCTCCGTCGCGCCAGGCGGCGAGCAATCGCTCGGCCTCGCGCGGCGTAATGCGCCCACTGGCGACCAACGACAAAACCGCACTATGTTCCGTATCCATAGGTCCTTCGCACAGAAGCCGAAGCAGGGTTCATATCTCGATCCTGGAAAAGCGGTAGGCGCCAAACACCAGAAAGACAGCACCCACTACCAGAAGCACCATACAGTCGAGCCGCGGATCGAACGCGGTATTTGAAGCACCGAGCACGTTGCGCATCCCGTCAATGCCGTACGAAAGAGGGTCGACACGGGTGATGTATTTGAGAACACTTCTCGCATCGTTCAGTGGAAACATCGCGCCGGAGAGAAAGTAAATGGGCAGCACCAGAAAGTTCATGATCAGTTGGAAGCCCTGCATATCCTGGAGACCAGAGCCGATGGCCATGCCGAGCGCGGCGAAGAGAATCGCGATGAGCACCATGAATCCGAGCGCGAGAGGGATGGCAGAGAGGTTCGTCGGCCGAAAACCTGCGATGAGGCAGATGACCATCACCAACAAGCCCTGGATGCAAGCCACGGTTGCCCCGCCCAAGGTGCGTCCGATCATGATCTGCATGCGCGAGACGGGCGCTACGAGTGTTTCTTTCAGAAAGCCAAATTGGCGATCCCAAAGCAGACCGAGCCCGGAAAAGATCGAGGAAAACAGCACCGACATGCCGATCACGCCAGGCGCGATGAACTGAAAGTAGTCTCCGTTTCCGGCGCGCTTGAACACGGGGCCAAGGCCAAAACCGAGTACGAGGAGGTAAAGCATAGGCTGACCCAACGAGGCCACAATCTGCGCGCGTGAGCGCGTGTAGCGCTTCAGTTCGCGCAGCCAGAGAATATAGATCGCACTCATCGTCTGCCTCCACTCCACATTTTTGCGAATTGTCGCATTTGGTCGGCGGCATTTGCGCCTTCTTCGCGAATGGTGGACCCGGTGAGCTTGAGGAAAGCATCCTCCAGACTCTCCGTTCCAGTTTGTTCCTTAATTTCCTTCGGCGTTCCCTGCGTGACGAGTTTGCCATGATCGATGATTCCGATTCGATGAGCAACACGATCGGCTTCGTCCATGTAATGCGTGGTCAGGAAGACCGTCACGCGTTCGGCCTCATTGACGCGCTTGACGTGGCTCCAGAGTTGATTCCGGCTCTGCGGATCAAGCCCGAGCGTGGGTTCGTCGAGAAAGAGAATCTTCGGAGTGTGGAGAAATCCGCGCGCGATTTCGAGACGGCGCTTCATGCCTCCAGAGAACTTTTTGACCTGATCGTTGCGCCGATCCCAGAGTTCGAACAGCTTGAGCAATTCTTCCGAACGATGGACACGTGTCTTGTGCGGCACATGGTAGAGCACGCCGTGGATTTCCATATTTTCCCACGCCGTGAGGTCGCCATCGAGGCTTGGATCCTGAAAGACAATGCCGAACCGCAGGCGGACCTGGTTCTGATGGGTTTGGGGATCGAGGCCGTCGAGCTGAATCTGGCCACTCGAGGGCTTCAGCAGCGTGGTGAGCATTTTGATCGTGGTCGTCTTCCCTGCACCGTTAGGGCCGAGGAAGGCGAATATCTCCCCTTCGGCGACCTCGAAGGAGACGTCGTTGACGGCGGTGAAGGAGCCGAATGTTTTGACAAGGTTGCGGACCTGGATCACGGGGACCTCCAGCAATCCAATACTGAACGGTTTAGTTCAGTTTGTCAAGAGCTCGGCCGCACTTGATAAAGGTTTTTCTCTTCCAAAGCGGATTCTGTTTCATCGCCCGTGGCCTTCTCGCCATCAAACGATCATGCGCCGTTTTTTGGCTTACTTCCGGGTAGAGGGTCACACACAAACAATGCTGGATTAGGTAAGAATCGTGGCGCCGTCAACAGTTCTGTGCGAAGTTTATACCGTCCCCGACTTTCGAGCGTTCCCATGTACCTTCCTCGCCACGCGCTCAATGACCACCCGTCTTGCCGCCCGACTTCACGTTTGCCATCTGGACTGCCCAGGCTTGAAATCCCGGGCAGATGAGTTCCAGTTTCGCCAGCACCTCGGCAGGGCTCGGGTCGTTTTTCGCGCCTGCGGGAAACGTCTCTTTCACCCTGGGCAGAAAATCGAGACCTTCCTTCGCGTACACAGCAGCGAGCCGAGCCTCAAATTGACGCTGATACCACGTCATATTGGAAGAGTCCCCAGCCATTAGGAGTGGAATTGTTTTCGGAAAATCGTCGAGTGACGTGTACTTCAAATCTTCCGACGAGAGATTGGTCATTGCCTCCACAATGGTTGCAGTTTCCGGTCGCCTGGACTTTTCGTAGGCGTAGGCAAAGTAGCTCGCGAGCATCTCATCAACCCACCAAGAACCTTTCTGCATGGGAGGAGCAATACCGTACTGGATAACAAGCCTGTGGCCTAGCTCGTGGAGAATCGGATGCATGATGAATCTGCGGGCAGCTTCGTCAAAACCGAGATGCACCGATTCGAGCAATCGGCGCGTTTCTGCCGTTTCGTGGGTCTCTTCAGCCAGCAGACCCTGCGTGATCACCCCACCGTCATCGGCAGGTATGAACGCGACGTCAAAGGGAACGTAGGTCATTCCGTAAGGTGGGACAATATGGTTTGGGCGCTGGTCCAGAATTCGGTTCCAGTCAGTCTTGTCGAGTACGGCAACGACGAGATCCAGGTGGATACCAAGTTTCTCCCTGTAAAAGCGCAGACCGTCTTCGAGAGCGGCCTGCACCTCCAGTGCCCGGTTTCTGCAGCACGCACTATAGTAGGCGGGGATTTCTCCTGGCTGATTGGACAGATTCAGCTTGAGGAGGGCCTCTCGATCTGAGTATCCCTGCTGAGCCACCGATCCTGGGACAAAAGACAGTAGAATTCCAACGAGTAGCGCCCAGGACGCACGAGGCAATAGCATTCTAGTCTCCACCAGCAGAGGTCCTGCTTCTTGGCCACTTATTCTACGCATGCGCATACAATCAAGCCATGTCTTTCCCCCTGATGCGCACCAACCTCATGCCTATGCCCTTCAGTAATCGTTGCTGAACTGCATCGATATTCAACCTTGAGATCGCGCAATTGCGCAGGATCTGGGACTCTGTATGTGTTTGCGATCTCGGTTGTGTTGTGGCCGATCCGTACTGTGCCGAACGGTCAAGTACGCGTAGCGGGTCACCCGACCCTGATCGGCGGAAAGCCGCAAATATGCCGAGAAGGAAGCCAAGACAGCAATCCGACCCGCAATTGAAGCTTCATTGAACGGTTCACTGCGCCCTCAGTTTCTTTAGCATTTCGACACCGTTGCGGTTGTCTGGCTTGAGTTGCAACGACTTCTCGTAATTCTCTATGGCGAGGTTCTTGTCACCATCATCCATGTAGGCCTCGCCGAGGCTGTCGTAGGTGTTATACGACGCTGGGTACGCCTCAACACTCAACTTGAATATCTCGATCGCTTCCTTGGTTCGCTTCCGATGGAGAAGTAGGTAACCGAGGCCAATGAACTGATCCTCGCTGAAGTCGTACGCGTCGGGTTGTGTGGCCTTCAACTCGCGGCATTGCTTAACTGCAGCTTCAATTCCGTTGGTCTGAATTGTCTTGAAGAGCACTTCGCCAATCAGAGCGCGGCCGGCGAGAGCCTCGGCCCGGGCTAACATCGCGTCCAGCGCGGCTCTCGAATAGAGCTTCCCACCGTAGATGACGGCGTCGATCCTTTTTGTGTTTCCGATGGCCGCCAGTGGATCCGCATCGAGCAGGACGAGGTCCGCGATTTTTCCCTGCTCAACTGTGCCAAGATCCTTTTCGATGCCGAAGAACAAAGCCGGATTCAGCGTGGAGGCCTGCAAGGCCTGCATAGGGGACAGTCCGGCCTGCACGAGGAATCCCAGCTCGTCGTGGAGACTGAAGCCATAAAAGGTGTATGGGTTCTGCGAATCGGTGCCGGCAAGCATTCCCACTCCCGCTTTCGACATGTCGCCCACGACTTGCATGTACTTTTTGAATTCTATTCTGCTGTAGGCGAAGTCCTGCGCGGTGCGCTCGCCCTCGAGCTTTGAGGGATCCCACGATCTCTTCATGCCCGGCGGCAGGTATTTCATCCGCGGATCGGCAAGAAATGCGGGGTCATTTCCGTACGCGAACATGTGCAGCAGCACAAGCGTTGGACACTGCCAGGTCCCATTGCTCTTGAAGACCGCGGAGAGAGCGTCAACCTTGGCGGGGCTATAGCTGTCGAGCATCTCCCGACCTAAGGGCGAGTCATGCAACCCCTCGAATTTGCCCTTTGACTGGATCGCCGCGAAGTCAGCCTGCGCTGCCTGAAACAGTTCGTCGCTGCGCGTGGAACTAGCCGGAAGGACGCCGACCAGATGTTCAAAGCTCTTCTGGCCGGCGCGCGATCCTTCTTCGGCGGTGACAGTGACCGGGAGATGGCCCTCGAAGGGGATGCCTTCCCTCTTCGCTTCATCGGCGATGTCGAAATACAGGTCGCGGGGAAGGAACTGGTAGACCTTTACAAAATCCGCGTCATAGCGTCTCGACATCGCGACTGCCTGGCGCGCCTGTGCTTCCGTCGCCACGGAGATCGAGCCGGGCCAGTAGGGATGCGGTCCGTCCACCATGGGGCTTGCAATCTTCATGCGCGGGCCCAGCAGGGTTCCGGCCTCGATCTGCTTTCGCCATTCGTGATGTTGGGGCTGACCCCACATCACCCTCACGCCGGTGACGCCGTTGGCGATGAACAACGGCAGGTAGTCCTTGTAATTTAAGTGGACGTGCATATCCCAGAGGCCGGGGATCAGAAACTTTCCGGTGCCATCGATGACATGGGCGGTTTCGGGAACAGCGATGTCGGCATCGGCACCGAGGGCAGCGATGCGATCGCCGAGGACCACTACGGTAGTGCTCGGGCGTGCGGGGGCTCCAGTGGCATCGATGACGGTGACGTGGGCGATAACCAGGGGCGATTGATCGGGATTTGATCGTGCCGCGAGCGGGGACGAAAGCGCGAGACACAGGGCGGCGGATAGAACGTTGCGGGTGAGGATACCCATTTTGCCGAACCTCCCAAACACTCGAGGAAGCCAAATCTGGCGAGAATGAGTGCAGGAGAATTGTACCCATGAAAGATCGGTAGGCGTCCGCGAAGTCTTCGGCTACGCACTTCTACAAAAATGAACGGCTGGCATTGCTGCCAGCCGTCAACCATATTTGTGTTCGCTTCAGGCTCGTCGAATTAGCGACCCTTGGGTTTTGCCGTGTTGCCGTTGTGCTTCTCGTTGTAGATTTGGCGACTGTTCCTGTTCTCCTGTCGATTCGCCTGGTTCCGCTGTTGCTGGGTCAGCGCTCCGCCGTTCGCCGTGCGTTCGTTGTGGACCTGCTGCGCGAGGCCCGCCTGGTTGCGATTGGTGCGGGCTGCTTCGCCTGAGGTCATCTGGCCGCTGCGCAGGCCCTGGGCGGTGCGCATCTGCTGGTTGGCTTCACGGTCGTCGACTTCGTTGGGAGCGATGGTATTTCCGTTGTGCTTCTCGTTGTAGATCTGACGGCTGGCGGCGTTCTGCTCTCCGTTGATCTGCTGCCGTTCCTGATTTGTGAGCGTGCCGCCGTTCGCGACGCGATCGTTGTGCACCTGCTGGTCGATATTCGACTGGGTGCGCTCGGCGCGTGCGGCTTCGCCCGAGGTCATTTGCCCACTTCGCAAACCCTGGGCGATGCGCTGGTCCTGGTTGGCTTCACGGTTGTTAGGGTTATAGTGGCTTCCCACCGCGCGATCGCTATCCGAGATGGGCTGTGACTGCGAATGTTGCTGCGCAACCTGGTGATACGAGTTGACGTTCGAAGCTGCCATGGTGCCCGGCGTTCCGTGGTTCACCGAAGCCAGCTGCGAACGGTCCTGTGCTGCGAAATTCTCATGCTGCGTCTGATTTGACGTGGGCTGGAAGTGCTGCTCGTGTTCCGCCTGCATTTCCATGGGAGAAGGACGAGCCGAGATGCCTCCGCCGCCGTTGTAGCTCACATGGTTCACATTGACGATTGTGTTCCGCTCCACGATGGTGCGATCAACGTAGACGTTGGTCACATGGACGCCACCGAAGTTTGCCACCGCGCCGTTGTAGGCGAAGACTCCGCCGCGCCATTCACCGCCGCAGAAGCCGACGCCGCCATAGCCGAAGCCGTAGTTGACTCCGCCATAGAATCCGATGTGCGGGCCCCAGTAGCCGGGATGCCAGGTGTACGCAGTGCCCACAAATCCCCAGTAGCCAGGGGTCCATAGAACACCCATTCGCGGCGGTTGCACCCACACGCCGGGAACCCAGTAGTAGCCAGCGTCTCCATAGGCCCAGTAGCCGGGCGTCCAGATGTAGCCCGGCGAAGGCAGCGGCGGCTGTACGTAGACGGGCAGTACAGGTGGCCCGACGTTGACTGAAACGAAGACCCCGGCGTGAGCCTGCATGACCGGAAGGGCCAGTATGGGCGTCAGGATCGAAGAGGCAAAGAATACGCTGCGGATTCTTGAGCGAAGAGACATTGTGGCTTCCCCACCTTTCTGTGCGCAGGAGGTCTGGTGTCTCCTCGGCTACGCTGAATGTTAGGTCTGTTCACTGAAACACAGGTCCCTGATGCATGTTGCTCAAGAAGTTTGAATGAAGACCAAGAAGGAATACAGCTGCGGTCCTTAAAAGGCTCACACTTCGGTACCTACTGCAGATGCCGGGCGCTGCGGAATGGACGACAATTCGCCTCCCTACCGCAGCACCTATGGGGCTGCAGGGGCTGCTGGATAGTAAACCATCACGTAGAACTCTTTCGTCTCCTCATCGGTCCCCTCAAAACCGTCATCAAAATCAAAACTCCATTCCATTGGAACGGATACCCCGGGCGTCGGCGGAGCATTCTCACTCAGATCACAAACGCCATTATTGCCCAGATTTGAAGCAGCGCGGGCGCATGCCCAATAAAACCCAGGTTGCAAATGCCAGAACGGTCCTACAAACAGCGGCCATCCCAACCGCAGATCGCCAGCCTGAAGGTTCAGATCGTTGTAGAAGTTTGTAATCTCATGATGCCCGGCAACTGCCAGCTCTGTCATCCTGCGTAGTCGTTGTCGTTCATTGCGGCGATCCAACCGGTTGTCGCCGCTGGATCTACAGCAGAAAAGTACACGCCTCCGTTTGCGTCGATCAGGGGTACCGTCAGCGAACTCCCATCGACGTCAGATGTAATGGTTGTCGTCTGCGTCACACCAAAATTGCTTTCCGCCGGCAAGTTCGCATTCAGCGTCCAGGAAACACCGGTGTTTTTGTCATCCACCGCTTTGCCCGCTGCCGGACTGCTCAAATACGGCGGGACGCCCGAGCCCGGAGGCATTGGTCCCAGCAGCGCCTCGGTCATCGGCAGCACGTGAAGGAAGTTGTACTTGGTGGTGTTTCCTCCGCCAAGGCCCGCGTTGAAAGAGAACGTCACCTGGCCCAGGCCGTTCGTATCCCTCGTCCAATACAGGCCAGGCTGCAGGTTGAGCAACGGCCTCACAAAGGTGGGAAACCATGGCACCACACTATTCGGATACTGAAGCGCCAGCCCTACATTGTAGAGATTCCCCATCGCACTGCCGGTACAGAGTACTCCGAAGTTATCAGTGTTGACGGAGGAACAGGTCTTGTCCGAGGGGGGATCTTTACTCGCCAGAAGAGCTTCCAAGCGCCGCATCACGCATCCCTACCAGTTCGGCGTGTCTCTTCGGGTGTAATCAGCGGGGATTCGAGATCGAAATTCGCCGACACCCTCCGCATCCGCAGAGCATGAGCCTAGCCTCGAGATTGACACGAAGGATGTTACGAAGGGCCGCGCCGAGTTCCCCGTAGTCAGGTTGCATGTTCGGATATTACCTTAGATTTCCCGAGGCATTCCGAATGGGCGTTTGCGGGGTATGATCGGTAGACCATGACACCTACAGACTTCTGGCTAGCGGCAATCGCCGTCATCCTCCTGCTGATTCTGATTAGGCTCTCTGCAATCGCCAGGCGCATTCACGCGCACTTCCCGACCGAGAAGGAAACGGGCTTCGACCGGTCCCCCACCCACCTGGAAGCCGCCGGCAAATAAACCCAAAGGTTAGGCGTTACGCTTCGCTGCCTTTTGCCCTGCTGCCGCAGGAGCCGAGGCTACCATTCTGAACTAAGGACAGCATCCGCAATTGCCGTCGAGGTCGTCAGCGGACTGGCGCTTATCGTGGTCGGCTTCTTTCTTCAAGAACCACTGAAGCGCCTTCGAGTAGGGGATATTTCTGATCCGGCAAGGGGATGACCTCTGGCGCGAGAGCGAGACTAAGGGAGAAGTGCGGAATTCGCTCGGGTGCAGCCACAATCTAGGAAAACCCGAATGACTGATGATAGGCAAGAGGAAATTTCTCATTTACCGCTCGATGATCTGTCTGTGGCTTTCAAGATTGCAGCATTCAAAATGCTTGGAATGTGTGAAAGCCACACGTCTTATCTTGGCGGAAGCTTTCCATGCGTGATTGTCCGTTGACGCGTACAGGGCGAGGCGCTTATTGAGCCAATACGCGCTCGGATAGACGGATAGACTGTCAGTTTGCGATTTGGCGATATTGCTCAAGCCAGAGTCATTCCCAGCGAAAGCCCGCTAGACGACATCAGTCGATCGTCTGCCCGGGTGGCTCGGAGCGAGGTGACCAGACGGCAAGCTTGCTTGCGCCCGCTTTAGCACGATAGACGCGCAACCAAAGAATGCCAATGCTGGAGGAATGGTTTTTCGTTTACTTAAATTGGAATCAGTGTTGAGTGCTTGTATGTTCAATTCCATATTGAATGGCTGCTTTAAGAACCTCGATTTTTATATCTGCCAGTGTCTTAAATTTGATGCAATACCCCGTTACGCTTGCTTTGCCGAGTTTCTGCCCAAATGCCCGGGTTAGGTACTTCTTGTCATTAAGTCCCATAACGTAGACGGAAATGCCGGTTGTATTCGCACTTATACCGATCTGATAAAACTCCTTGGTTTTTCCATCCGCGTATTTTGTCGTTTGAGATCCATATCCGATGTTTGGGTTGGAAACGGTTTTTCCTTTCTCATCTTTTCCATCCAAGAACCACAATCTGCATCCTGGCGTTAGTGCCAAAATCATGTCATTCAATTGTTGCATTTCGCCACGCTTTGGTTCCGACTGAGTGGCGATATACTCCTTAATTTGTTTCTGGATGTCCATGCACATCTCCCTGGCTTTCGGTCTCAGCCCAGTAGCCCGGGAACTACCCGATTGGAATCGGCTCGCTGGGCTCCGTCGATAGATCACAATGATATCGAATTCTGTTTACTTACCACTGGCGCTCTGAAATCTCGCCTGACGACTTCGGGCCAATGCACTCATTGACGCGATTGCAGTAGGTTTGTGGGCGGAATTCGCAGCCAAAGCCGCCGAATCTCCCACGACAGCATACGATCTTCCTGTTCCCAGGCGGTTGCACGTGGCGTGCCCGATGTTTTGTGCCGGTGGACGAGTTAGTGTAGCGCAGTTATCGCTGAGTTCAGATAGCCGCCGTCGTCGGGGGTGTGGAGAAATGGGTACGTGGAGCGTTTTCCCTTTCTGGTTTGTCAACCACGCCTCCGGAGCTGGTGGCCTGTAACCCAGCGAGGAGTGAGGCCGAAGCGTGTTGAAGTGCACGCGCCAGCGTTCTACCAGGACGCGCAGTTCCTTGATCGAGTAAAAGATCTCGCCGTTGAGGAATTCATCTCTGAGTTTGCTGTTGAACGATTCGCAATAGCCGTTCTCCCATGGAGAGCCCGGTTCGATGTACAGCGTCCTTGCTCCAGTAGCGGCAAGCCATTTGCGCAGATCCGTGGCCACGAACTCCGGCCCATTGTCGGAACGAAGGTGCTCTGGTACTCCCTTCCGCACCATCACATCGGCCAGGGCTTCGATCACCTTTGCGCTCGACCAGCGCCGCTCGGCGCGGATCAACAGACACTCCCTGGTGTATTCATCGATCAGGTTCAGCAGGCGCACAGTCCTGCCGTCATGCGTCCGCGTGCTGATGAAATCGTAGGACCAGACGTGATTGACGTGCTCTGGTCGCAGACGCACACACGATCCATCGTTGAGCCACAGCCGTCCACGCGGCTTCTGATCTCTCTGCTTGAATTGAGAGCCAGGATTCCCGAGAAACCTGGCTCTTCCAACGCGTCGTTACTCGTCGTGCACGCGCACGCCATTACTGCCGATGTTCGCTGCCACGGGGTGC
>CAZPEZ010000020.1:0-54396 GCA_964585715.1 uncultured Occallatibacter sp. | reverse complement strand
GGACGTGAGATTCTCAATCTTAAAACACGGGTTCGATTCCCGTTAGCGCTACCAACCGCCCTTCGGGTGCTCGCAGAATTCATTGAGCCGTTTTCACCCCGTCAACTTGTTCAGAGCTGAATCTGTTGAGCGGCAGCATTTGGGCTGCAACGTGCCCGATGGTGCACACGGCCTCCACGAAAGTTGCAACAAATGGACGAAGACGGCCAGGCGGCCAGTGCTAGCATTGAGGGATAAGGGCGGTATGAAAAGCCCGCTGTTTAGATAGATTCCTGATCCTTCTTTCCCCGATCGAGACGATTGGACCGAAGCGCAGCATGAGCCTTTTCAGGAGCTCAGGCGCGCGGAAGGCGCCGGCGGGTTATTGGCTTATGAAAGCCAAACGATACACGATCCAGAACAAGACACGGGAAGCGCCGGTGGGCTGCGGCGTCACGGCGATCAACTGCGCTCGTGAGCCTCTGACGGCACTGCGTGTGATGGTCGAAGGGCTTGGTTCAGGAGAAGAGCCCGGGTTGTGGCTGACGCAGGTCAGGGTCATTCCGATGGTGCCCCGCATTTCGCCGTTCGACCTGCTGTATCTCGATGCGGACCATCGTGTGGTGGAGCGCGTTGAGTTGCTGCCCACCTCGGAGATCCCACGATTCAAGAAGCCGGCTGCGAGTGTACTGGTTCTTCCCCTGCGCACGTTCTCCTCCGCGCAAGTCGACATCGGAGATCAGTTCGTTTTCGACGAGGTGGCCGAGCCCGATGAGGCGGCCGAAATCAGTCCGAGCAAACCCGAGCTTCAGGTATCGGCGGAGCCTGCCGCTGTGGCCACGCAGGCCGTCGAACCACCTGCAGGCGAAGCTCCAAGGCCGCTCGCGGAGTTCGAATCGCCATTTCTCAATCCGTTTTTGAACGTCGAACCGGAGCCTCTGGAACAAGCACCGGCAATCGAATTTGCGAAGCCGGATCGGCAAGAGCCGGCGCGAGAGCAAAAAGAGGAGTTTGTGCTGGCCGAATTCCTGCGAACCGAGCCCATCGCAGTCCCGGCGGTCGTCGCCGAAGAGCAGCCGTCCGCGCCGCAAGACTTGCCCCAGCTGACCTTGCCAGCCACAAAAAAGCGAGCTCGAAAGAAGCCTGCGCCCGTCGAGTCGACGGCGCCAATCCAAATCGTGAAACCAGAAGCGGAATCGACCGCAACTCTGGCGAAGAAGCCCGCCGTCAACCGACTCTTCCGGTGGCTGTATCCGGCGCTCTACGATCAAAATCGCCGCAGCGCCGAGCGGCGTCCGTCGCAGGGAGTCGTGGCCTATGACTTTGTCGACGACACACCGCGCATGCATGAGGTTGGCAACGTCAGCTCGCATGGCCTCTATTTGCGTACGCAAGAGCGATGGGAGCCCGGCACCCTGGTCTCGCTGACCATGCAGTGCGGTGGACCCTACGAGAGCGACTCGCAGCATCGCGTCGAATTCGAGTGTGCCGTGGTTCGTGAGGGAGCGGACGGCGTAGGTATGTCGTTCGTGCTGCCGGCCGGGATGGAGCTGAAGCTTTGGGAGATGCCCGGCCGCAATGGCGCCGATGAAACGGACCCACAGTGCATCGTGCGCGAACTTCGCATGGCGCGCGCTCTCGCCTTCATGCGACGGATCTGCCCCCCTGCCGATGAACGCGTGACAGAGCTGCTCCATAAGACGCTAAGCAATGTGCGAGCGGCAAACACGGTTGAGATCGCACTCAAGGCGGAGCGCCTGCTCGCACAGGAGCCCGATGCTTACTGCATGGCTGCTCATCCTGACCTGATGCTGCGCACTCTGGAGCATGGTTCGTGGGTCGATGTGGAATGGTTGCAGGAGTTGTGGGGAGGCCTGCTGGCGACCTCGTGCACTTTCGAAGGCCAGGACGAATCGAATCTCGCCTACATCAACCTGCTCAGCCGCCTCGCGCCGCTCCCGACGCAGATCCTCACGATGGCCTGCGCAAAGACCATGCAGGCAATGACGGGGCACTCGACCACGCCTTCTGCACCCCTTGCGTGCTCCGCAGAAGAGATCGCACGCATCACGCGCTCCAACAATCTGCTGAAAATCTACAAGTCGATCGGCGAGCTGTCCGAACTCGGACTAGTGGAGAGGAACCCTCGGTCGGTGTCGCCGTCAAATCCGGGCGAGGCCAAGGCCAGGCCGACTCAGCTCGGGCTGGAGATGTTCGCGCGCTGTAATGGCCAGCGTGGCGCGACCATCGCGGCGTAGCGTCCTCCGATCGACAGAACTGCCTGTCCAGGCGAGACATCAACCGGGGCATGCACCCCCTCTCGGATACACTTGCGGTCAACGGTCTCGGTTCTGCCCCGTCTAATGAACTGGAAGTGTGCCCCGATGAACCAGCATCTTCATACGCATCCGCGCCTCGCAATGAGGTTGTCCGCAATTCTCCTTGTGCCCCTGGCCGCCTTCTCCCAGCCCGCCGCGCAGCAGGCAGCTCCGGCCGCACAACAGGCAGCCAATGACCAGCCCGTTGCGACGCTTCACATGCAGGCCCGCGAAGTGCTGCTGCCCGTGACGGTCCGCGATAAGCACGGCGCCTTGGTCACGAGTCTGCAGCAAAGCGATTTCACGCTGACCGAAGACGGCCGTCCGCAGGTCATCAAGAGCTTCACGCGCGAGACGAACTTGCCCTTCGAGCTAGGCTTGCTGGTCGACACCAGCCGCAGCGTTTCCGGCGCCATCGAAGACGAGCGCAAGGCCGCAGGCAAGTTTGTCGACCAGATGCTGCTCGATCCCAAGGCCGGCAATGACGCTTCTGGCTCAGCCAAGCCTGCCGATGCCTCGTCGCCTCGTCATGACGAAGCCTTCCTGCTCCACTTTGACCGCGAGGTCGAGTTGCTGCAGGATTTCACAATGTCGCGCGACAAGCTGCACCATGAGATTGAGGGAATGGGACCGACGTCGCGTTCGAGCAATGATAGCCAGGGACCGGAGACGACCGGCGACGAGCGCGACCGCCAGCGGGGAGGCAATACCCGCGGTGGTACCACGCTCTACGACTCCATCTTTCTTGCCTCTGACGAGCTGATGAAGCCCAAGGACGGGCGCAAGGCGCTGGTGGTCTTCTCCGACGGCGTCGATCGCGGAAGCAAGGAGTCGATGAGCGAGGCTCTGGACGCAGCCGAGCACGCCAACGTGAGCGTCTACACCATCTACTTCAAAGGCGAGCAGGAGCGCGACTCGAATGGCTTCCCTGGCGGGCGGCGCGGCGGGATGGGCGGCGGCTGGCCAGGAGGCGGTGGAGGGTATCCCGGTGGCGGAGGCGGCTATCCGGGTGGCGGCGGGCGGCGTGGTGGTGGAGAGCCGCAGGTCGACGGCAAGAAGATCATGGAAAAGATCGCAACCCAGACCGGCGGCCGTTACTTCGAGGCCAAGAAAAAAGACAACCTCGAAGAGATCTACGGCGTGATTGCCGAGGAGCTGCGCGGCCAGTACCTCCTGTCCTATACGCCCGACAAGGTGGACAACGACGGCGGCTACCACAAGGTCGAGCTCAAGGCCAAGAACAGCGATCTCAGCGTGCAGACGCGCGCAGGGTACTACGCTCCGGGCGGGGATAACTCACGCTAGCGGTTCAGCCGGCGACCGCGACCAGTTCGTGTTGGTCTATAGTGAGAGCGGACTCTGTGTGGGGCTTGCTGCTCTCCTCTTCCGTGACTACGAAGAAACGGCAGAGATCTGCCTGCCCGAACGATGTGGTCAAGGCGACATCGGAAGCATCGCGCCCCACGGCCATGAGAACGCGGCCGATGCGCGGCGTGTTGTGGCGCGCATCGAAGGTCCACCACCGATTTTCGAGGAAGACCTCAAACCAGGCGCTGAAATCCATCGGCCCGCTCGCGGGGACGCCGATGTCGCCGAGATAGCCGGTCGCGTACCGCGCGGGAATGTTCATTGCGCGGCAGAACGTGACTGCCAAGTGCTGGAAGTCGCGGCACACACCTAAACGCTCGGTGAAGACGTCCATCGCGGTCTTGGTGGGCCGGGCCGACGCGTAGTCAAACCTGACCTTCTCGCGGACCCAAGAGCAGATCGCCTGCACGCGCGGCCATCCGGGCTGCGTGGCGCCAAAGAGCTCATAGGCGAGGTTCGAGAAGCGATCAACCTCGCAATAGCGGCTATTCAGCAGATACACGAGGACCTCGTCCGGCAGGTCGCCCACCGCGCATTCGCGCGCGGTCAGCTTTACGGGGTCGGGCCGGCCTGAGTCGTGGACCAGGGTCGAATTGGAGAGTCGAAGTTTTCCGGCGGGGGCGACGAAGCGCGTGCAGCGATTGCCAAAGCTGTCGAAGTAGTTGGAAATCAGCAGGCCGGGTTCGGTTTTAACCTCATCGGGTGCCAGCAAATCGAGCGATCGCGAGGGGTGCACGTTGAGCATGGCCAGCATGGCCGTTTCAGCAGGCAGATTGAATTCGATCTCGTATCCAACGCGAATAAGCATTTGGAGGGATTCCTCACAGCCAGAGAAGCCTGCGGCCTTCGGCCGCGTAGGAGTGCGTGGCGCACGGACGGAACGGCGCTCCTTCTTCCTTAGATGGCAGGACTCGGGAAAGGATTGCATGGGCGACCTGAAATGCATGCAACGCGTAGAAGCCGTCGGAGTTCCAAGCGATCGAGAGACGGGGCTCGCAGACACACTGAGGGCGCAACCATTGGCTGCGCCCTCAGTGTTTACGCCTGCATTAGAACTACTTGTTGGTGTGCGACATGCCCGACTTCTCTTCCAGGGCTGCCTGCGCCGCCGCCAGCCTTGCCGTCAACAACCGGAAGGGCGAGCAGGAGACGTAGTTGAGCCCGATCTTGTGGCAGAACTTGACGGACTCTGGATCGCCGCCATGTTCGCCGCAGATGCCCACTTTCAGGTCGGGCCGGGTCTTGCGTCCCTTGAGGGTCGCCATCTCCACGAGCACTCCCACGCCTTTCTGGTCGAGCGTGGCGAAGGGGTCCTCTTTGAAGATGTTGTTCTTGATATAGGCCGGAAGGAACTTGTTGATGTCATCCCGGGATATGCCGAAGGTGGTCTGGGTCAGATCATTGGTGCCGAAGCTGAAGAACTCGGCTTCCTCGGCAATTTGATCGGCGGTGATGGCGGCGCGCGGAATCTCGATCATCGTGCCGACCATGTAGTTGACGGAAGCGCCCTTCTCCTTGAAAACGAGTTCGGCGATATGGCGAACGATGGCGGCCTGATTGCGCATCTCCTCGACCGAAGTGATCAGCGGAATCATGATTTCGAGATGGGGATCGCCGCCCTTATTCTTGACCGCAACCGCGGCCTCGAAGATGGCGCGGGCTTGCATCTCGGTGATCTCGGGGAAGGCGATGCCGAGACGGCAGCCGCGCAGGCCGAGCATGGGGTTCTGTTCGTGCAGCTCTTCAACCCGCGCCAGCAGCGGACGAAGTTCCTTGAGCTTGGGCGAACGGGGCTTGGTGTCCTGGAGGTGCTGAATTTCAACCAGCAGGTCTTCGCGCTTGGGCAGAAACTCGTGCAGCGGCGGATCCAGGAGGCGGATGGTTACCGGTAGCGACTCCATGGACTTGAAGAGGCCGACAAAATCGGCGCGCTGCATGGGCAGGAGCTTCTTGAGGGCGGCGCGGCGGGTTTTTTCGTCCTGTGCCAGGATCATGGTGCGCATGTGCTCAATGCGGTCTTCAGCAAAGAACATGTGCTCGGTGCGGCAGAGGCCGATGCCCTCGGCGCCGAAGGCACGCGCGGTTTTGGCGTCGCGTGGGATGTCGGCGTTGGCGCGAACGCGCAGACGGCGGACCGGATCGACCCAGCTCATGAACTTCACGAGATCGGGATCGTCGGGCTGGGCGTCGAGCGTCTTGAGCTGGCCGGCGATGACGCGGCCGGTGGTGCCGTCGAGCGAGAGGTAATCGCCGTGCTTGAAGGTTTTGCCCTTGACGCGCAATTCCTTCCTGGCTTCGTCGACGACGCAGTCGCCGGCGCCGGCCACGCAGCACTTGCCCATGCCGCGGGTGACGACAGCGGCGTGCGAGGTCATGCCGCCGCGCGAGGTGAGAATTCCGTCGGCCACTTCCATGCCGGCGATGTCCTCAGGCGTGGTTTCGCCGCGAACGAGAATGACGGACTTGTATGCGCCGCTGTTGTGCTGCTTGACCGCTTCTTCGGCCGTAAAGACGATCTGGCCGACAGCCGCGCCGGGCGAGGCCGGCAGTCCGGTGGCGAGCACTTCAATCTTCTCGCCCTTTTCCACGAGGCGCGGAACCAGGAAGTCGTAAAGCTGGTTGGGCTCGACGCGGAAGATGGCTTCCTCCTGCGTGATGAGGCCTTCGCGCACCATGTCGATGGCGACGCGAACCGCGGCCAGGCCGGTGCGCTTGCCGTTGCGCGTCTGCAGCATGTAGAGCTTGCCATCCTGGATGGTGAACTCGAAGTCCTGCATGTCGCGATAGTGCTTTTCCATGCGACGAGTGATGTCTTTCAGCTGCTCGTAGACCTTGGGCATGGCCTTCTCGAGCTCGCTGATCGGGTTCGGCGTGCGCACGCCCGAGACAACGTCTTCGCCCTGCGCGTTCATCAGGTACTCGCCGAAGAACACATGCTCGCCAGTAGCAGGATTGCGGGTGAACCCGACGCCGGTCCCGGAGTTCTCACCGAGGTTGCCGAACACCATGGCTTGCACGTTGACCGCTGTACCGAGCCAGTCATCGATGTGGTTGATACGGCGATAGGTCTTGGCGCGGTCATTCTGCCAGCTGCGGAACACGGCGTCGCGCGCTGCCACCAGCTGCACCAGAGGATCCTGCGGGAAGTCTTTGCCGGTGTCTTTTTTCACCAGCTTCTTGTACTCTGCGATGATCTGCTTCAGCGCATCGGGTTGCAGATCGTAGTCGAACTTTACCTTCTTCGCTGCTTTCACGCCGTCGAAGATGTGTTCGAACTTCTTCTTGGGAACGTCGAGCACAACGTCGCCGAACATCTGGATCAGGCGGCGATAGGAATCATAGGCAAAGCGCGGATTGTTGCTGCGCTTTGCAAGAGCCTCGACCGCGATGTCGTTGAGGCCAAGGTTCAGAATCGTGTCCATCATGCCGGGCATCGAGAACTTCGCGCCGGAGCGGACAGAGACGAGCAGCGGATTTTCGCCAGCGCCCAATTTCTGGCCCTGCAGCCGTTCCAGCTTCTCCAGCGCATCCAGCATCTCGGTCTCGATCTGGTGGCTGAGCTTGCCACGCATGTATTCGCGACAGGCTTCGGTCTGAATCGTGAACCCGGGAGGAACAGGCAGACCTGCATTGGTCATCTCGGCCAGGCCAGCGCCTTTGCCGCCCAGCACATCCTTCATCTTCCCGTTGCCGTCCGCTTTGCCGTCGCCGAAAAAGTAGACATATTTGGTTGAGGTTGAACTTGCCGAGTCGGCGAGTTGCGGATCCAGTACACCCTGCGACATGAAATGATGCCTCCGTGTAGAAGTGTGGCGAAAACCAATCGCCTAAAAGGTTGCGAGTGTCCACAAGTCGAGGGAGTGGCAGTGCAAGGGCCGGGTCAATCGCGGAAATTTCGGTGAGAAACCCAGGCGAGGGCAGTCACTCCGAATAATTCGACTGCGCTTTGTGGACAACGCGATCGCTATAACAGATAGCGCGCCAAGTATACACTTGCATGTGCCCTCCATCACAGGGCTCGCGGGAAGGCCCAGAATTGACGGGGCTTTCATACGCTGGCATGCGGGACGGGACAATCTGTAAATCGCTTTTAATGCTGCCGATGCGGTTTTGCAGGTTGTTTTTGCGTTCGGATTTCCTTCTCCAGTTCGGCCCGCAGATCGAAGGGCGCTTTCGGGTCAGATTTATCAAGAATATTGTCAATGCGCCACTGACTTCCCGTCCGCAAAAGGATCATATCGAGAGACCGAAAGTCACGATTCGCTCCAGCCTTTGGCGCGAACAGCGCAAACGTGACGGAGGCTCTTGCCTCATCTTTGCCAAGCATCTGAACGTCAATCTTCAGGTCCCAGATGCCTTCCCAGTCCTGACAGGAGCAGATCGGGTCTCCATCGAGCACGCCGACCTCATTTGGCCCCGCAGCCTTTGCGTCGGCGTCCATCAAAGCATTCAGCGACGCGTCGAAGTAGTTCAGCGCCCTGGGCCCGCTGAAATCGATCCCCTTGCCATGATTCGTGTAATGCCGATAGAGCGACTCCACAAACCGCTTCGCGGAATCAGTGTCCTGCGAGACCGCATACGGGACGGCCGCGCTCAGGACGACAAAGCACGCGATCGAGACTCGCTGTAGGACGTGCACAAACAAGGCTCACTTTCCGGAGACAAACAGAAGCGATTGTACCCGAGAGCCGTGTCGAAAGATGAAGAGGTTAGATAAGTGCGATTCGTGCAATCGTGGGGTTGACAAGCGGCCGTCGAGCTACGCCTGCGACTCAATGGAGTCGTGGGTCAGCGTGGCGCTAGGCAGCAGGCTGGGCAAAGCAGGGTTCCTGCGGGCAGGGGACCGCATCGCGACAAATGAGGATACGGTCCAGGCCCACCAGGTTGAGGATTTCGGCTACGTGCGTTCGAGCGTTGACCACTGCGAAATCTTTCCCCGCGGCGTGCGCGGCGCCGTAGAGCGAGATGAGCGCAGCGATACCTGCTGCGTCGATACGCTCAACATGCGTGAGATCGAGTGTGACATTTTGTTTGCGTACCACCGGTGTCAGCCGGTCCACGAGCTCGTGTTCCTGCCCGCGTACCAGTTCGTGCAACTCGCCCGGCGCGATGAGTAATGTGTCCTGGGCGTTCATAAAACCCTCCTTTGGGTTTCCTGCCGTCTCCGTAGCTTGAAGGGGAGGGAGAGGCTTGGAAGTGGCTTCTTACTCACCCTTTGTTGTGCACCCTGCCTGCCAAACTCCGCTGGGCCGGAATATGCTGATATCACAGGGTATGCAAGCCCTCAGCCCCATCTGCTGTTTGAACCCGGGTGTCCGGATTTGGTCCTGGCGTCCGCTATCGAACATGTTGCAAGGTTGTACGTAAATTAGATGGAGAAGTTCCCCTTGGTTGTTCACAAAGTTGGTACCGGCGGCGAGGAAACGGTTACTGGTCTGACGCTCGAACACGCGCGCTTGTTGGCCCACGATGCGGGATTCAGCGAGGCTGGCCTCGTGGCTCTGCCCTACCGCGACGAATCGCGCGATGCCTCGCGCTTCGAGGCATGGATCGAAGCGGGCCATGCCGGCACTATGACCTGGCTCGAGCGTACCGACGACGCGAAGCGACTGGTGCGAGCACGCGTCGCGACACCTTTTCCCTGGGCACGCTCGGCGATTGTTTGTCTTGCCAATTACAACTCAGCCCATCCGCGCTCGACGGCACTCGCCGATCCTCATGCTGGATGGATCGCACGTTACGCCTGGTCGAGCCGCGTCGATTCCGATGGCACGCGCCGTCCATCCGACTATCACAAAGTCTTGCTGAGGCGTTTGCGCGCACTCGATGCAAAACTTCGTAACGTATACGGTCCGTTCGAATCGCGCGCCTATGTCGATACTGGCCCCGTCGTCGAGCGTTCCCTCGCCACGGCCGCTGGTCTCGGATGGACGGGCAAGAACACCTGTCTGATTCATCCCAAGCTGGGATCGTTTGGATTTCTCGCTGTTCTTCTGACTTCATTGCCAGTCCAAGAGGGAAAAGCGCCCACGGCGCCGGAGCTGGTCCCCGATCGCTGCGGCACGTGCACCCGCTGCATCCAGGCCTGTCCAACCAATGCGTTGATCGACCCCTACAAGATGGACGCAACCAAGTGCATCGCCTATCTCACCATCGAGCACAAGGGCCCGATCGCGCCCGAGCTCATGGAAGGCACGGGCCGACAGGTCTTCGGCTGCGATATCTGCCAGGATGTGTGTCCGTGGAATCGCAAAGCGCCGATCGGCTCGGACACGGAACTTGAGCCGCATGCGGAACTGGTGAATCCTGCCCTCGAAGCTCTCGCCGCGTTGGACGAGGCTTCCTTTGAGCGGATGTTCAACGGCAGCCCAGTGCGCCGCACCGGTTTCACAGCGTTCCGGCGCAACATTGCCATCGCCGCAGCCAACACAGGTACGCACGCGCTACTGCCCAGCCTTCGTGACTGGGCCGGCGCGGCAGACAAAGGCCTGCGCACCGCTGCCATGTGGGCGCTCAGGCAGATGGGGGAATAGAGTGTCCGGAGAGGTCGGTCTCGAGTCGCCGCGACCAGCCCGGTGTCCCCGACGAAAGGTCTTCGTCGTTGGGGTGGGACCAGCAGGGAGCGGCGACCCTCCACAACCTCAAAAAGGACGCAGAATTCCCAGATCTGCCTTTGAGAAGCTCAGGTTGTGAATGGGTCCGAACGGATCAGGGCACTTCGAAACCCGGCAACTGTGGCCAACAATTTGCAAACAGCCACAAGAAGTTCAACTAGGATGCGCGCATTACGTTCGCCGCACTTAGTCCCTTAGGGCCTTGTTGGCACTCGAACTCCACGGCCTCGCCTTCATTCAGGGTCTTGTAACCTTCCTCCTGAATTGCCGAGAAGTGGACAAAGACATCTTCTCCGCTGGACCGCTGGATGAAACCGTAGCCTTTTGCACCGTTAAACCACTTCACTACGCCTTGTTCTTTCATCTGCCTGCTCCTTTGTGTGTGGCCGGAAAAACCCCACCCGCGGGTAGAGTTTCAGTCCCCAGAGACATCGCGAGCCGCCCAAGCGCACGTTTCTGCGCGAGTGGCAGCTCGATGACCCCCTGGTTGTTCCCGCCAAGAACCAAAACATCCAACGTAAATGGCCTTCCAATTGTGACGAACAGCGTGCCCCCCGGCGCGCCGTGCTCCAGTTATGGCAGGAAACTAAAGAGGATGCAAGGAGAAAATGGTCACTGACCTCAGGTCCACGATGGACCTTTGTCACTCATACAGTCAGCGAAAACGGTCTATTCTTAAGGAAACAGGCCCGCAGAAAACGCTTTAAGGCGCCGGTCACCAAGCGCCTGATTCGGTGAGGTATACGTGTCCGACGTCTCAAATACCGGTACGCTGGGCGCGACGGCGATCGAGGTTATGCCGTCGGCAGCGCCACCGGTCACGCAGTCCAAGTGGTATCGGCTACGCACGAGCTGCGCATCGGTGATCCGGTATCTCCTCGACAGCGAGGTGCACACCTACGCCTTCAGCGTGGCGGCCAACGCCATCATCTCCTTCATCCCGTTTGTCGTGCTGCTCTATACGCTGTCCCTTTCTGTCTTCCACTCGCACGCCATGGCTGACGTCGTCGACGAAGTCGTGCGCTACTATCTGCCCTCGACGGCGCGGCAGGAGTGGATGGCCAGCAGTCTCGAGGCGGTTGCGGTCATGTCGACCCGGCATGGCGTCCAGGTCCTTTCGCTGGTGATGATCCTCATCTCCTGCACCGGGATCTTTTTGCCGCTCGAGGTGGCCCTGAACCAGGCTTGGGGCGTGACCAGGAGCCGCAACTACATCCTCAACCAGCTTGTGGCCTTCGGGCTCGTGATTCTGATGGCGGCGCTGGCCATGGTCAGCATCGTGCTTAGTGCGGCCCAGAGGCAGGTGCTGGCGTTCCTCTTCTTCCACCACACCGACAATTTCGTGTACCAGGGAATCAGCTACATCTGGCTCACGCTCTGCACGGGTGTGGCTGCGATTCTGTTCTTTTTCTCGGTCTACTGGCTCCTGCCCAACCGGCGCACGCCACCGCGCCAAGTGCTGCGCACGTCGGTGATCACCGGCCTTATCTGGCTGGTGTCGCGGTACATCTTCGTGACCGTGCTGCCCTATCTCGACCTGAAGGCGCTCTACGGTCCGTTCTTTGTATCCGTGGGACTGCTCTTTTGGGCCTACATCTCCGGGCTGATTCTGTTCGCCGGCGCGCAGTTCAGCGTCACCCGCGAGGACTAGCCGTCCAGGCAGCCGCGCGTTGTGCCGTTACCCACTCCATCCCCTCTGTTGAGACCTCAGTGTCGGCTATCTCTATTATGCCCAAAATATCCGTAAAATTACCTAGTTAGCCTGATTGACATTCCCTATAATTCCTTATATGCTCCAATTCGAGGCAAATATGAAGCAGATTTTGTACTCGATTGAGCAGGTTGCGGAGCATCTCGGCCTGCACGTAAAGACAGTGCGTAACTACGTGCGCGAAGGTCGCCTGAAGGCAGTCCGGATTGGCAAGCAATATCGCATTGCCGCAGACGACCTGGCGGCGATGACCGGTCGGCCCGTCTCAGGTCTGGAGCAGGAGACGGTGCGGCGCACGCGCCATGTCGAAGTATCAAGCGTCGTCGAGGTGGATGCGGTGAGCTCGGAGCTGGCCCAGCGTGTGACCAACATGCTGCTCGGCGCGGCGCAGGGGCGTGACTCCTCGGATGAGTCGGCGCGTGTGCAAGCCATCTATGACCCCTCGCGCGCACGGCTGAAGGTGATTGTGATTGGCAGCCTGGAGACGACCCAGACCTTCCTGAAGCTGATCGGCGCACTCGTCGAGGTCGGCAAATGATGAGGATCTACAAAACTGCAGAGGGACAGCGCGCCGTCGAGGAACGATACCGGCAGTTTCTCGAGGATTGGCCCGTACCGAATCGCCAATTCACTGTGCCGACGCGTCAGGGAGAGACGTTTGTGATTTCCTGCGGAAACGAGTCGGGGCCGCCTATCATCCTGCTCCATGGTTCGCTCGCAAACTCGGCTGCCTGGATGGGCGATGTAGGGCGGTGGGCAGAACACAACCACATCTACACCGTAGACGTGATCGGGGAGCCAGGGTTGAGCGCCCAGTCTCGCCCGCCGTTAGCTTCAGACGCCTGCGCGCTGTGGCTCGGGGATGTGCTGCGCGCGCTCGGACTCGAACGTGCCGCGCTGGTGGGTGTGTCGCTGGGAGGATGGCTCGCGCTTGATTACGCGACGCGCAACTCCGAACGGGTCGACCGCATGGTATTGGTGTGTACCGGCGGCGTGGGGAAACAGAGGATCGGAATCCTTTTCAAGATTCTGTTCTACAGCTTGTTTGGCGCGTGGGGCAGGCGAGCCCTTCGCACCGCAGTCCTGGGGCGAATGCCCACGGATGCTTCAACTGCCGCGCGCAAGTTTTGGCGAATTCTTTGCCTTGCTGCAGGAGAGCATGCGGCCAAGGACAGAGAAGCTGCCAATCTTCGAAGATGCAGCGCTGCGGATGCTCACCATGCCGGTGTTGGCCATTGTCGGCGGGAAAGATGCGCTGCTCGATTCGGCGGATACGCGACGGAGGATCGAAGCGCTGGTCCCCAACGGCGAGGTCAACTATCTGGAGGAGGCAGGGCACTTCATTCCGGGGCAGGGCGGTGTCATCGCCGAGTTCTTGCAAAGAGGTGTAATTGCTGGACGCGAAAGGGAAGCGGACTCGGCTGTGCAAGCTGGTGCCTAGCGTCGAGCCGGGAGTGGCTTCTTCTCTGCAGTCCGTCACCTTGATGGGGGACACATCTAGGTTGCCGCATCAGTAGCGCAGTCCAAGCCTCAGCGGGAAATCCTCCTCGCCGTCTTCGAGCGCGGGACAATCGCAGTAGTCCTGCATCACTCTGCCATGAATCCTGCGAAGTCCAGCGTGCGCAGCTGCAATGGCCGCGACAGCAAACCAAGCCCGCGATATGCCGCCTTCCATCCATAGCTGGGCGCCGACAGAAGCCGCAACCACAGCGGGAAAGAGCGTGAAGTAAAGTACAACCGCAAACGCCACGCTGGAACGCTCTCTCGGCCGCTCACCGGCCAGAGGAATCCGCGTAAATCGGCTGAAAAAGATGTCGGTCAGCAAGATGCAGAGCCCCAGGCCGGCGATAGCTTGTGCCGTCATCGCAGGCAACGTGCGTAGCGCCGGCGGCGCGATCCCGTGCAGCAGAAGTATCGCGCTCATCGTGACGATGGCACTCCATTTCACCACCCAGACCTGGGCTGCTTCCGACAACTCCAGCGCCGAAGACAATACCGGAGGCCTGCCCAGAATCACCTGAAACACCCAGCTTCCGATTCGATTGCCTGAGGACGCAAGCGCGACGCGCAGCCCGGCAATTGTCCAGAGCCCCACAATGGCAATCGACGCGCGCACTCCATCGGCCGGGACGTCGAGCAAGATCTGCTGATGCACAACCCTGAAGTTGAAAAGCGTCGAAACCACGATGGACAGCCCCACACCGCAGTAGAGCACCAGATAAATCCGGTAGCGTGGCACCCGAAACAGCGTCTGCGAGATGAAGGAATAAACGGCACGCCGCCCGGGCCGTCGGAGGAAGGCGCGATCGAACATACCGCCGATCCATCGAGCCAGCGGACCTGTCGGGCGCCTGCCGCTGTTTTGCTTCCCAGGCCCCTCGATCACCTGTCGCACCCTGCGCATGTAGGCGATCGGATAGGTCAGCATCGTCAGAGCGACTGCCGCGCCGGTCGCGATAAATCCAATCGCCGCGAGAGTCGTGAAGATGGATGGGACATCCGCTCCCTCGATCATGCATTGATAGATTCCGAGAAACCAGAGAGGAGGAAAGCAGAGCGCATAGAAGCTGTGGGATTGAAGTAAGACAGGGAGCAGTCCCGAGAGCGACGGAAACAACAACAGCATCATGACGAAGAGTGCGATCAGCAATCCCTGGAGTGCCAGTGAGAGCCTTCGGAACACGCGCTCGCCGAGAACAGAGAGCAGTGAGCCTTGCAGAGCGAGCGTGAAGGCGGCTGAAAACAAACCACTGAGCAATACCGCGGCGACATGACCAGCCGTAAATCGCCCAGGATGCCGAGGGTTCAGAGTGATGTGCATGATCGTCGGCGCAAGAAGGTTCGAATCGATTAAGAACCCACCGACGAGAATCGCGATCGCGGCAACTCGCCCAAGAAAGACGTTCCGATCCTTTACCGGAAGCGTCTTGAGGATTTGCACGTCAAGCAGGTCGGGAAAGAACATGTCCCACTCAAAGACCATCGCGATGCCCATGGCCACAAACGAATAGAGCACAAAGAAGAGGTGATGGTCGACCTGCAGCCAATAGGGCGGCGGAGTCGAGTGATGATAAAGCGGGTCCAGGTAAAGAGCGACAAGGAAACCTGGCAACCCCGCCGCGCATGCGATTTGCACCAGCAGCGTCTTCGCGTCTCCATCGGGTGAGGCGGTCTCGTGATTGAAAAAGCGCTCGAGAAAGTGCCGCATGAGTCGCGACACCTGGCTTCGTTCTGGTTCACGAACCGGGCCAAGTGCTGCCAGTTCGCTTACTGTAAGGACCGGTGGCGTGCGCCGAAAAGAGAACGGCTCCAGAAGAAAATCAAACATGCGCGGTCCTCATCGTCTCGACGATTTCTTGGGCCGCGGCTTGCGTATCCTGCTGTTCCACTAACTGGGCAAAGACTCTTTCCAGCGTCGAAAGACGCATCAGCTTGGTGAGGTCCTCCGGCGGCGCGTCAGCCACAATCCTTCCCTTCGAGATCACGATCACACGGTGGCAAATCTTCTCGACCACTTCGAGTACATGCGAGATATAGACGATCGCTTTGCCCTGTGCCGCCAAAAGCTCCAACAGATCCTTGAACAGCCGGGCCGAGACGACATCGAGTCCAGACAGAGGTTCATCGAAGATGAGCAACTCTGGATCGTGCAGAAGAGCCGCGGCGATCAGCACGCGCTGGCGCATTCCCTTGGAGTATGCCGAGATCGTCGTGTGTTGCCACGATTCCAGCTGCAGCAGCTTCAACAATTGAGTTCCCTTGAATTCGATAAGTGCTTCGTCGAGCCCGCGCAGGCGCCCCACGAGCTGCAAATACTCGAGGCCCGACATATACGTGTAGAGCTGCGCCTCTTCCGGCACATAGCCAAACCGGCTCCGGAACGCCACCATATCTTCGCTGACATCGCGTCCCTTGTAGAGCACACGGCCGTGGTTTGGCCGAAGCAGCCCGGTCACGATCTTGATGGTTGTCGACTTCCCCGCACCATTCGGTCCCAGCAGACCGACGATCTCACCGGACCCGACCTTGAAGCTGACGTCTTCAACTGCGGGAATTCCACGATAGTTCTTGAACAGATTCTGCACTTCAAGCATGGCAGGGTCTCCAATTTGAAAGGCAGCGTTGGCCCGAGCTGGTTATGTGCAGGATTCGACCGCGCAGCAAAATTCTCCATTCAACCCGGCCAGAGGGCTCGATTCTCAGCTCGGCACGCACCCGGTCGCCGTCATGCAGTCCAATCGCCCATTCAGCCCGTGAGTCTCCCGACGCACAGGGAACGCCTGCGAGCACGGCCAACAGAATGATTGCGAAGAGAAGCTTCTCCATAGCTAATACCGAACAGAGACCATACCCTATGTAGCATTCGGCATAATCTATTGTCAAGTAGATTGCTACATAGGTAGAATGATTCCGCTATGGCTCCTGAGACCAAGCTCTCCCACACCGCCGCCCTGATTCTCCAGGCGCTTCAGGCGGGGTTTGTCTACGGTTTCAGCATCATGGAGATGACCGGTCTCCCCAGCGGTACGGTTTACCCCGCCATGCGGCGTCTGGAACGCGACGGCATGATCCGCTCAAACTGGGAGAAGCAATCGATTGCCGATGCGGAGCAACGGCCGCCAAGAAAGTATTACAAGCTGACGGCGACGGGAAATACCACGCTGGAGGCTGCGCGCAAGCGCTATCCACTGCTGGAGCGACTGCTGCCCTCCGAGGAGATGAAGCAGACATGACACCTCCTGGTCCCTGGATGTGCTCGAGAATCGAAGGCGCTATCTTATCCTGCGCGTCGTGGCTGACGCCCGGCGCTCAGCGCGCGGAATGGCTCCGCGAGTGGAGAGCCGAACTGTGGCACGCGCGTGAATCGACTCGAATCGATCGACAGATCACTTGGGAAGGCGAGAAAGCGATGCTGCGTTTCTGCAGCGGAGCGATGCAGGATGCGTGGACCTTGCGCAAGCTGTCACTGGAACGCAAGGATCCTCGCACCGCATTTCACGGGTCGGCGGCGGAGTGCCTTCTCCTTTTGCTCGCATTATTCGCAACAAGTTATCTTCTCTCTCAGTTCCTTCCAGGCGTTCGCGCAGAAAGCCATCCCTCGGTGTATCGGGTGAACCCAAACCTGATCATGATTCAGGACGCCTTTGCGAGCGACGATTCTCTAGCCACCATTTCCATCGACAAATACAGAGCCTGGAAGGCGCGGCGACAACGCTATTTCGACGGCTTCGCTTTCTATCGGATCGCGAAGGAGCCCGTGATCTGCCGGGACTCGACGAAAGCGCGGTGGAAGGTTGCGCACGGGAGCCTGAATCTTTTCTGGATGCTTGGACTGCCGACGACATTGTCTACTGTGTCAGGTGATGCGATCGGCAAGACACCTGGTGTCATTCTGAGTGATGCGGCCTGGAGAAGAGATCTCGGTGCCGATCCTCATATCGCCGGTCACGTCGTGCGCGTCGGGCACGACGAGGCGAGGGTGATTGGCGTTGCGCCTGCGGGTGTATGGCGGCTTCCGGGCACCATGGACGCATGGCTCCTGGAACCCGACGATGCGAATCGCGGCCTGGGCTATGTGATTGCCCATCTCACCTCCTCGGGGAGGTCGGAGATGTATGCGAGCCGTGTCGAGATCCTCTCTTTGAATACGGACGAACCGAATGAAGAATTGTGCGGCGTTTCGTTTGCGGATCGAACCAAAGGACCGTGGGGTCTCTATCAATTCACACTTTTTCTGGCCTTTCTTGCACTTCCGGCGGTCACCTCGGTTTCGTTAGGCGAGAGTCACTTCTGTTCCTATCGTCCTTCCTGGGCCAATCGAATGTTCCACTGGCTGTTTTTGGGTGCGAAGATCGCGCTGTTACTGCCGGCCGTCTACTTTGCATCGCTCGACCTCGCGTACTGGCATACCACGACGTACTCGATCGGATCGCAGTATATCCAGCTCATCTCTTCTTTCGCGATGATGCTCTTCGGGCTGCGCTGGATCCTTCTCGATCAGCGCAATCGTTGTCCCGTCTGCCTGCGGCGCGTGACCCATCCGGCTCAGGTGGGTTTGGCGGGAAGAACTTTTCTGGCATGGAACGGGACCGAGTTGATGTGCGCCGGCGGCCACACGCTGCTTCACGTTCCGGCGTTGCCCACCAGTTGGTTCAGCACGCAACGCTGGCTCTACCTCGATACGTCCTGGAAGTTCCTCTTTGTCGGCACCAGTGCAGGATGATCGAGGTGTTTCCGGCCACGCTCAGGGTGCCTTGAATCCCTTGACAGCAATGGCGTTGGGACTTCGACCTGCCGGCAGAATCGTAAAGAGCGAGTGGCTCAGGGTACGAACGACGGCCACATCCCCTGAGCCCGCGTCGACGACAAAGAGCAGATGGCCGGCGGTTGAAAAAGCAAGAGCCGATGGCCCATCGCCGACATGGACCGAGCCTTCTCGCTTTCCGTCGTCGATCGCGTAGATGGTGACCTCTTGAGATCGACGGTTCCCAACATAAAGCAGGGAGTTGTCGGCCGAGACGATGCCGCGCACGGGGTCGTCGCCCATCAGGTAAGCGCCGAGCACGTCGTCAGTCCCCGTAATCACTTCGGAGATTGTGTCACTTAGCGAATTCGACACGAAGATCTCGCCTCCGTCGGGCTTCAGGGCGAGATGAACGGGCTGCCGGCCTACATCGAGTAGGGCTTCAACTCGATCATTGGGGGTGCCATCCTGCTGGCCCGGATGCCCGGCATGGGCGATCGCGATCGCGAGAATCTGGTGGCCGGCCGAACACGCCGCAAACACTTTTGTCGAGTCCGGCAGAATAACGACGTCATTCGCTCCAGGACAGCCCTCGAAAACCGCGCGCACTTGCCGCGTCGCCGTGTCCACAAGACTTACAGAATTGCCACGCCGGTTGGCAATAGCCAGCGTCTTCCTGTCGGGCGAGACGCGAACCGAAACCGGCTCCTCGCCTGTACCAATGACCGCAACCACTCGTCGCACTTTGAGATCGATCACCGAGACATTGTTCGAGGAGGAGTTGGCAACGTAGGCGAAGGCATCGTTAGGATCGATGGCGATCGCGCCTGGTTGGCTGTGGACAGGAATGGTGGCGGCGATGGAGTTGTTCTCGGCGTTGATGACGGACACGGATCCCTGCCCGCCAGGCGCGCCGGAGTTGACGACGTAGACCTCGTTCCGCGTGGCGCTGGGCATGACGGCCACGGGATTCGTGCCGACCTGCACTTCGCGGTCGAGGCGAACATTGACGACGTCGTAGATTGACACCGTCCCACTGCCGCCATTCGTGACGTAGGCGTATTCGCGGTAGTTGGCCGGGTACTGCGGAAAATCGTGAGGGCGGCAGCCGGTGAGCCAGAGCAGCGAAGCGCCGAGGCAAATGAAAGGCAGGTTCCCAGATCTCAGAAACGAGACCCGGGGCGCCCAGTTCCTCAATGACACGACAGCTTGTCTAGCGGTCTTTGGCGGCATGCGTCTCCGCGTGAACGCCACGGGGCAGGTTGCGGTGGACGACGGGGGCGATCTGTTCGATCTCGGCCATCATCTGGGCAAACTGATTTGGATAGATCGACTGCGCCCCGTCGGAGAGAGCTTTTTCCGGGTGATCGTGTACTTCGACAAGAATGCCGTCGGCTCCCGAGGCGATCGCCGCGCGCGCCATCGGCAGCACGCTGTCGCGCTTGCCCGTGCCATGGCTGGGGTCCACAAGAATGGGCAGGTGGCTGAGCCGTTGCACGGCGGGCACAATGCTGAGATCGAGGGTGTTGCGCGTATGGTCGGCAAAAGTGCGCACGCCGCGTTCACACAAAATCACTTCGTAGTTGCCCTCGCTCATGATGTATTCGGCGGCCATCAGGAACTCATCGAGCGTGGCGCTCAGTCCGCGCTTCAGCAGCACCGGCTTGCGCAGCCGTCCGGCATGTTTCAGCAGCGAGAAGTTCTGCATGTTGCGCGCGCCGATCTGGATAACGTCGGCCCACTCCGCGACCAGATCGAGAGTGGCGTTGTCGATGGCCTCGGTGACAATGCGCAAGCCAAAGCGCTCGCGGATCTCGGCCATTATCTTGAGTGCTTCGACCCCCAGACCCTGGAATGCATAGGGCGACGTGCGTGGCTTGTAAGCGCCCCCGCGGAAGAACTGAGCGCCGTTCGCGGCAACCTGTTCGGCGATCGCGAAGGCCTGTTCGGGGCTCTCGATCGAACAAGGCCCGGCGATCATGGCCAGGTCTCTTCCGCCGATCGACGCGTTGGTTCCGGGGAAGCGGACGACGGTGTCCTCTTCCTTCACGTCGCGGCTGGCTAGCTTGTAGGGCTTGGTGACGCGAATGACGTCGGCGACGCCGGAGAGATCTTCGAAGTTGCCGCGGTCGATTTCCCCCGGATTGCCGGTGATCCCGATGGCGGTGCGCTGGGCGCCGGGCAGTGGATGGGCGCGAAAGCCCATTTGCTCAATGTGGTCGCAGACGGCCTGGATTTCTTCCGGCGTGGCCTGCGCCTTCATGACGACAAGCATGAGTGGCCTCTCAAACCTATTAGTGTACGGCAAACAGGGATCTTGCGGGCGTTTTGGGCGGTTGAGTCCACCCTACGATGGAGACCCGAAGACTCAGGATCTTGAGGCAAGTCTACCCGCGCTTCTGGCGCTGCTCCGCGTTGCGCTTCTCGGTCCGCCACTTGAGCCCGAGCCAGGCGAGGTAGCCGAGCTGCAGGACCCAGGTAATGATGTAGGCGGCGGTAACGAATTGATGGTCGAGAATCTCTGCCTGACTCATGCTTCTCCTGTTTTGGACGAGCGCAGTGGCTAGATGTTTGCAGCCAGCGCTTCCTCGGCTTCCTCTTCGGCGTACTGCTGGTGTTTGCGCTCGACACTGAAGCGCAGGATCAGGACAAAGATGCCCCAGGCAAACCACGCCAGCATATTCCAGCCAAAGGCTGCGAGCATGGTGGGGTCTTTCATGCCCGAGCCCGAATCGCCACCGAAGACCGGTGCCGGATGCTGCGTGCGCCACCAGCGGTTCGACATGTAGACAATGGGGACATCGAGTGCACCAAAGATGCCGAGTACGGCAGCGAGCGTTTGCATCTGCGGTCCGGCGGCGAAGCGGCGCAGCAGAAGATAACTGACATAAATCAGCCACAGCACCAGGGTGGTGGTGAGACGCGCATCCCAGGTCCACCAGATGCCCCAGGCGCGGCGACCCCAGATGGGACCGGTGAGCAGAACCACGGTGCAGAAGATCACGCCGACTTCTGCGCCGGCCAGTGCCCACGCATCGGCGATCTGCGCGCGATTGTCGTTGCTGCGCCGGAACGCCAGATAGCCGATCGATCCCAGGAGGCTGACGGCGAAGAAGAGAAACGCAACCGATGCCGAGGGCACGTGGTAGTAGATGATGCGAAAGATGTAGCCCTGCAACGCATCGTCGGGGGCGACGTACATCGCCTGATAGAAGCCCCAGATCATCAGCGCGATGGTCACGACGGCATAGAGGCCAATGGCGAGTTTCTTCATGGGTGAATCCTGAGTGCGAACCCTTTCAGTGTACCCCGCGAGCAAATCGGTAGTCTGCATCCAACGGATGAGACCTACTCCGCATGGAAGATCACGTCGAACAGCAGCAGACTGACGGTCGTGAAGATGATGTCGTAGCCCAGCAGCAGCTTGATCCAGAGCGACGGATCGCTGTCGCCGGTCAGGATGCTTTTTGTTGCGACGACCATCGCCAGGAGCGCAGGCAGAAAAATCGGAAACAGAATCAACGGCAGCAGAAGCTCGCGATTGCGGCTGCGAATGGCGAGCGCAGCAAAGAATGTTCCGTTGGCCACCAGCGCCCAAGTGCCCAAAGGCAGCACCAGCGCCAGTTGCCAGGCCTGGCCCTGCACGTTCAGGTTGTACATCACCAAAAAGATCGGTGCGAGCGCGATCTGCACGATAGTGACGAAGAGAAAGTTGGCGATCACCTTGGCCAGAAAGAGCTCGGCGCCGGGCGTCGGCGCCATGCGCTGCGCGTCCAGAACCTGATGCCTGATCTCACGAGCCCACGCCTGATTCAGCGCACTCACTGACGCAAACATCGTTGCTACGCAGAGCACGCCTCCGGCAATGTCGCGGGCAAAGGCGCCCCGCGGATCAAAGGAAATAGAAAAGAGCACCACAACCAGCAGCGCGAAAAACAGCATCGAGTTGATGGCATCTTTCGATCGCCACTCGATACGCAGATCCTTGATGAGGTGAGTCCAGAGGGCGGAGGTCATTTGGCGTGTCCCTCTGGCGTCGTTGCTTTGGTCAAGTCTGCGGTGACAACCGGGACGTCGAGAGCCTGCGCCGCACGTAGATAGTCGTCGGGGCTGAGAATCAACTGGGTTCCGCGGGTTCCGGCCGAGACGCTGATCTTGTCGAAAAGAATTGCCGTCTCATCCACGAAAACCGGAAAGGCTTTCTTCGCGCCGAAGATTGTCACGCCTCCGCGAATGTAGCCCGTCAGTGGCTGCACGTCTTTGAGCGAAACCATCTCAGCCTTGCGCAGGCCGGCAGCCCGGGCCATCTTCTTGAAGTCAAGCTCGGCATCTCCGGGAATCACAGCAAAGACGTGCTCGTGCGGGCCGCCGGTCGTTAGAAGCGTCTTGAACACCTGTTCGGCGGGCAAACCGATCTTCTTTGCGACGGTGATCGCCGACAGATCTTCGGGATCGACTTCGTATTCGCGCAATTCAAAGTGAATGTTCAGAGATTCGAGAAAGCGGGCGCCGTTGGTCTTCATCCGCGCGACTCCTGTGCGCTTGCCTCGCGCAGACTCGGCGATCCCGGAGAAAACTCCGCGACACGCCCGGCTTTCAACCGAAGCACCCAATCCGCAATCGGCGCTGCGGCATCGCGCTGATGGGTCGTAATGACAATCGTCCGATTGCTCTGACGAAATCCCGACAGCAACTCGACCATTTGTTGCACACTCTCGACATCCATATTGGAGAAGGGCTCATCGAGCAGCAATAGCTCCGGAACAGGCAGCAGAACGCGCGCCAGAGACGTGCGCTGGCGCATTCCTTGCGAGTACTGGCCGAAAGGACGCTGGAGATCTGGATCGAGTCCGACCTGACGTAACGCTTCCTCTGGTGCCAAGCACTTTTGATCCGGGTAAAGGCTGGCGAAGTAGCGCAGATTCTCCTGTGCGGTCAACTCGTCGTAGAGCATCGGCGCATGGCTCATGTAACCGATGCGCGCGCGGGCGTCGTGCGGGTCGAGATCGCCAAAAACCTTCACCGAACCGTGGGTGGGGCGCAGCAGCCCGGCAAGAATCCGCAGCAGGGTCGACTTGCCGGCGCCGTTTTCGCCGATCAGGACATAGCAGCGCCCCGGCTCCATGTCGACCGAAACTTGTCTGAGGGCCGCGAAGGCGCCGAAGAGTTTGGAGACTTGATCAACTCGAGCACAGAGGGGCCGTACTCCGAGGGGCGAGTCAGCGGCCTCCGGGGCGGGCGTCGACATGCGGTTAGCTTCCGGCGGGATTGGCCGGCGGTGTCGCGGCAGCGCGCGGATTTGCCGGCGCAGTGCTGGCCGGCTGTTGTCCGGGTTGAGCCGGCGCATACTTGCTGGCGCATTTGGCCTGGAGTTCCGAAGCGTGGAAAACGCCATCGCGCCCAAACGTGCCGGCTGCAAGGGCCTGCGCATCGTCCTTGAATGTGTCGGGGGGCGGCTCGGAGCCGTTGTAATTCACCAGCAGAGCATGGCCGCTTCCAGCCTTGGGAGAGTGGCTTTCAAACTCGTCCAGAACGAACGTGACATGCGTTCCGCTCTGCTCGATCGACCCCGGCTTCACGAATCCTTCCACGCGCAGGTTGCTCTTGTAGGCCTTGTCGCCCATTCCACGCAACTCGGCGATGGTGACGTAGTAGCTCTTGCTCGAGCCGTAGCCCGAGTAGGCAAGCCAGCCGATGGTGCCCACGATGATGGCAACGGCGATGCCGATTCGGATCGAGTTGGATGACTTCTTCATGCCAGTTCTACGATACGGTTGCCCGGGGGCCGGGTCAATCCTGCGGGGCAACAAGGGTGATCTGAATCACACTAACCAGGACAGACCGGTTCCCCGCAAGTCTCCAGTCTGGACCCCTTTAGAGCCCGCTCTCCAGCGCTTGCGCAGCCCGTTCCAGCGCCTGTGTGAGCACCGCTAGCTGCTGGCTGGCCCTGGTCTCGTCTTTCGCGTCGATGGCCTCATTCACCCCGGGGATCACGACCGCGGAGTAGCCAGTGAACTCGCCCGGTGCGTAAATCGTGTGCTTGTACCAGGGTCGGTTGGGCAGTCCGTCCGGAGACAGCAGTGCCGTTTCGACTTGCCGCAAAGCCTGATTCAGCTTGACCAGGTCGCCCGCAGGCGCTTCCTGCGCGGTGTGTGCCTTGTGCGCTGCGACGCTGAACCGGCTCACCGCTGCCAGGGCGGGCCCAAAATCCAGCGAAGTGAACCCGTTGTCGCCGGCCTTGCGCTTCGCCGCGTCCAGGTAGGCGCCGATCTCGCGCGCATAGGCCACGTAGTCGAAAGGCAGCACATCGGCATCAGCCATGCGGATGGCCTCGAGACCGAAGACCCGCGCCATCTCTTCGAGGTAGACGAACTTTGGATCGGCGTTCATCACGAACCATGCATAGTCGTCGAAGGTGGAGTGGTAGACGCCGTAGTCGCCCGACGAGCCGACATCCGTCGACGGCACACCGGCGTGCTGCAGGAAGGGCGTGAAGTCGGAGCCGGACCCGAGATCGGCGACGCGCACCTCTTCGCCGGGCAGCAGCGGAGCATTCGATTCGCGGTGTTCGTTGACTTTGTCTTTGTTGAGCCGCCACTGCTGGTAGACCGTGCCACCGACCGGGCTGGGCACGGACTTGGTTACGTCGCGCACGAATTGTTTTAACGACGGCACAGCGGAGGCATTGAAGTTCGGTCCGGCAACGCCAACATCCGTATTGAAGTAGGCAACCGCGTGACTGATGGTGTCGCCGTGCTGCTCAACCCACTCAGTCGATCCGATCAGGCCTTCTTCTTCAGCGTCCCAGCTGCAGAAAAGGATCGTTCGCTTGGGGCGCCAGCCTTCTTTGAGGAGCGCGCCTACTCCGTGCACGGCTTCGAGCATCGCGGCGGTTCCGCTGTTGGGGTCGACTGCGCCGTAGACCCAGGCATCGCGATGGTTTCCATTGACGACCCACTCCTCGGGATACTGCGAACCTCTAATTCTGCCCACGACATCCCAAATCAGTCGGCGCTGATAGTCCTGCTCGGAGACAAGGTGGACCTTCACCCCGCCCGGGCCGACGTGATAGCGGAAGGGAAGCGCGCCCTGCCAGCCTTGTGGAACACCGGATCCTTTCAGTGCCTGCAGAATGGGCGCTGCGTCGTGGTAGCTGATGGGGATGGAGACGATGTGCGGCTGGTTGCCCTCAGGATTGATGCGCGCCGAATCGGGTAGATCGGGTGTTGAGGCGACGCCGGGCGTCTCGGGGTCGCCTGGATACTTGAACAAATACTGGACTGACCCGCGCTGCACGCCCGTCTCGGGCCGCCACGGACCTATCGGATACGCATCGCCCTTGAAGTAGCCATCGTCCTGCGGATCGGAGTAGATGAGCACGCCGGCAGCGCCGCGCTGCTCGGCCAAATACACCTTCACCCCGCGGAAGTTGACGCCGTAACGCGCGATCACGATCTTGCCGTGCAGATCGATGTGTTCGGCGGCGAGCTTGTCGAAGTCTTCGAGACGGCCGTAGTTGGCGTAGACTACCTCACCGGTTACGTCACCCGATCCGGAAGACCCATTGAAGGGCATCACGACGCCTGGATTGTCCTGGCCCGGATCGTTCGCGGCATGCTCGCGTGTGGGGCCCTTCATGAGTTGCTTGCCTCTGTCGTCGAACGCCTCGACGCGCACGACCTTGGGCTGATTCAGCAGAACGCGATAGGGAACGATCTCCGTCTCGAGACCGGCGGCGCGGAACTTCGCGGCAACATACTCGGCCGTCTTGCGGTCTTCAGGCGTCGCGGCCAGGTGAGGTTCCGCAGTAAGCGTCTTCAGCTCTTCGCCGGCAAGCTTGGCGTTGGGCACCTCGAGGAATTTCGCCTCGATGGATGCCTCCGATGCGAAGTCGACGTAGCCGAATGCAGTCGGCGCCTCTGCCTGCGCCAGCGAGGGCGGCACAGGACGAGTCGACAGCAACGTAAGGAAGAGAACAAGCGCAGGAAGTTTTCGGAGGAGCATGAGCGAAGCCTTTGGGACGCGTGACCGCAGTGTCACCTCGGGAAGGACACAACGGGCTCCGCCGTATTCACCTCAGCTTACACTAGATGCTGGAGCCTCCCCCTCTGCACGCCAAACCCAAAGTGAATGAAGGCAACCTGGCCGCTGCCTGCGACGACCCAGCAGCAATCGTTCAGGCGTTGCCGGAGCCGGAGACCGCGCAGTTGCCGCAGGCAATTCGTGCTCTCCGCAATCGCAACTTCCGGCTCTTCTGGAGCGGCAACTTCCTCTCCAACATCGGTACCTGGATGCAGAATGTGGCGCAGGGCTGGCTGGTTCTGCTGCTCACCAACTCGGCCTTCTGGCTGGGTGTGGTCGGCTTTGCCGGAGCGATTCCATTTCTTCTCTTCACCCTTTTCGGCGGAGTCATCGCGGACCGCGCGGACAAGCGTCGCCTGCTGATGGTGACCCAGACGATGATGATGCTTCTGGCCTTTCTGCTCGCGGCGCTCGCCTGGTTCAAGGTCATCACCATCTGGGAGGTCGCAGCTATCGCCTTCCTGAACGGCGTGGCCATGTCGATGAACGCCCCGAGCTATCAGGCGATGGTCCCCAGACTGGTGAAGCGCGAGGATCTGACCAATGCGATTGCGCTCAACTCGGCGCAGTTCAACATGTCGCGTATTCTGGGGCCGTCGCTGGGCGGCTACGCGATGATCGTCTTGGGGGTGGCGGGCAATTTCTTTCTCAACGGAGTGAGCTTTCTTGCCGTGCTCTGGGCGCTCATGCGCATCGAGTATCCAAAAGAACCCCCGTCGAAGCATGAGAGCATCTGGGCGAGTTTGCGTGGCGGCTTTGCTTACCTGCGCAGCGAGCCGCAGATGTTGGTGCTGGTGTGGATGGTTGTTGTCGTGAGCTTGCTCGGGATTCCTTTTCTCACCTTCATCCCCTACTTCGCCAAGGTGCAATTGAACTCAGGCGAAAGCGGCCTGGGGTGGCTGCTTGCAGGCTCGGGAGCCGGCGCGGTCTTCGGCGCCATGTCCGTCGCAACCCTGGGTGTGCTGCGGCATCGCGGACGGCTTATCACCGTGTGCGGGCTGCTGTTTTACAGCGCGATTGTCGGTGTCTGCTATTCGCGCAGCTTCGCTCTCTCGGAGTGTCTAGCGGTTGTCGAGGGGTTCAACGGCATCCTGATGATCTCGTGCTTCAACGTGACGATTCAGCACCTGTCGTCGGACGAGATGCGCGGCCGCGTGATGAGCATCTACGCAACCGCATTTCTCGGCCTGCCACCGCTGGGCTCACTTCTAGCCGGCGAGCTTTCGCGGCATATCGACACCGGCCATGCCCTGGCCATGATGGCAGGGCTGGCCGGGGTGATCTTTGTGGGTTTCTACGCGTTTGCGCAGCCGCTGAGGGAGCTGGACTAGAAAGCTTGAGCTTCCCACCCTCGACCGCATCGACCTACTGCTCGTCTCCCTTGACTCCACCGGCCGTACCACCACCGCGTGTCATTCCGAGAACCCGCACGCCTGGGGCTACAAATGATGAAATCGCTCGTGGGGTAGGCGGGGCGAGGAATCTGCATTTGTCTCTCTCACGTGCGGTCCGATTCCTTTGGAGCCGCGTCGGGGATGGGCAACCTGATTATGCCACCGGCTGTGCGCAGTGCGCGCAGCGCTTGGCAGCCAACGGAATGTCGCTGAGGCACTCGGGGCAGGCCTTCGTCGCAGGCGGCGCTTCGGGGATGGGCTTCTTGAAGCGCGCCATGAGTGAGTTCGCCGGCAGCACGATGAAGAAATATACCGACGCGGCAACCAGCAGAAATGCGATGACCGCATTGAGAAAATTCCCGATCATAATGTGGTCGACGGCAATCGCGCTGAAGTCGGGTTTGCCGACGAGATTGCCGATGAACGGGGTGAATACGTCTTTGACGAGAGATGTGACTACCGTCCCAAATGCGCCGCCGATGATGACGCCCACTGCGAGATCGAGAACGTTTCCGCGAAGAATAAAGTCCCGAAAGCCCTTCAGCATGTCTTTCCTCCAGCTACTGAGTCGTTTTTGGTCCACGGCCCTTGAGCGGTGCAGTCAAAATGCCCAGCCCGCTCTGCTAAGCCATGCTACACGGCGGATGTGAGACTGCAAGCCAAATCAACAAACTGGTCCGGGGCATTTCGTGGGTTGCGGAAAATGTGGCGAGAGACTCATGGGTAGGCGACAAGAAAAACCATCATGGCCAGGATCATGAGATCGGCGTAGAGCAGCAGCAAAACGCCGCCGTGGTAGAAGCTCCACTTGCGCTGCAGGCAGCGTGCGACCTCGCCCATTCCCCACGCCTCGAGAAAGAGCATCGCGATCTGCCAGTACGAGCCGTGAAGACTCTCGATGTGCGGAAACCCCGCCAGCATCAGGCTGGCGACGAATGCCCCCAGCGAGAGAATCATGCCGCGCAGGAGGGATTTTTGTCGGATATGAAGGACGGCGAAGCGGAGGCGCACGGCTCCTTTTACTGTAGTCCTGTGCGCCTAGCGCGCGATCAGTTCCATCTCACGCAATGAATCGACATATGGTGCGCGTAGCACCCCGCGCTCGGTGATGATCGCGGTCGTGTACTTGGCCGGAGTCACGTCGAAGGCGGGATTGCAGATGCCGACGCCATGCGGGGTCAGCTGCTTGCCTCCATGATGCGTGACTTCCTTTGCCGACCGCTCCTCGATGGGGATGGCGTCGCCGGTGGGTGTTGCCGTATCGATCGTGGACCAGGGAGCGGCGCAGTAAAACGGAATGCCGTGTTCCTTGGCAAGGATCGCCACGTTGTAAGTTCCGATCTTGTTGGCGAAATCGCCGTTGGCAGCGATTCGATCGGCGCCGACCACAACAGCTTTGATCTTGCCCGCGCGCATCAGGCTGGCGGCCATATTGTCGCAAATCACAGTCGTTGGAATCCCGTCGGCCATCAGCTCCCATGCCGTCAGCCGCGCACCCTGCAAAAAGGGCCGCGTCTCATCTGCGTAGACGTGGATCTTCTTGCCCCGCTCGACCGCCGAGCGAATCACGCCTAAAGCTGTGCCGTAACCGCAGGTGGCGAGAGCGCCGGCGTTGCAATGGGTCAGAACGCCGCCCTCATCGGGCAGCAGCGCGCCGCCAAACGCACCCATGGTCTTGCAGGCGGCGATGTCCTCCTCGTACATGGCGTGAGCTTCGGCGAGAATTCTCTCCCGCACCATAGAAATTGGCGCATTGGCCGAATGTAGCTCCGTGAACAGTCGCTTCATCCGATCGATGGCCCAGAAAAGATTGACGGCCGTCGGCCGCGTGCCTGCCAGCCGCGCGCAGATCTTCTCGAACTCCGGTCCAAACTCGGCGGCGGTCTTCGCCTTCGTGTTCTGCGCGCCTAGCGCGATGCCGTAAGCAGCCGAAACACCGATCGCCGGCGCCCCGCGCACCACCATGGTGACAATGACGTCGGCCACCTGCTCGTAGCTGGTCGCGACCACATAACTCTCTTCGAGGGGAAGCTTCGTCTGATCGATGAAACGGGCCCCTTCCGGAGTCCAGGCAAGTGTAGGAATCATGCCCTTTTAGTTTAGCTGGTCATTTCGTCCAAAGGTCCGCCCCCGCAGGGGCGCAGCGCTGTAAACATTTACAAAAAATGCTGGACGGCCCTCCATCTCCGTCCGTAGAGTGGAGTCCGTATTCCCATGCCGCACGCCGAGACCATCGCCCCGAAGACTGGTCGAAGAAGCGTGTGGCCGCAAGGCAAGGAGCTGTCTTGAAACTCACCTCAGTCGACTGGCTGATCATGCTGCTGTACTTCGTCTTTGTGCTGGGCATCGGATTTGCCCTCAAGCGCTACATGAAGACGAGCAAGGACTTCTTTCAGGCCGGCCGCGCGTTGCCGGCATGGGTCTGCGGCCTGGCGTTTATCAGCGCCAACCTGGGCGCGCAGGAAGTCATCGGCATGGGCGCTTCGGGCGCCAAGTACGGCCTGGAAACGGCCCACTTCTACGGCATCGGCGCGATCCCAGCCATGATTTTCGTGGGCATCTTCATGATGCCCTTCTACTACGGCTCTAAAGCGCGCTCAGTGCCTGAATTTCTGCGACTGCGCTTTGACGAGAAAACCCGCGCGCTGAATGCCTGCTCGTTTGCTGTGATGACGGTATTCAGCTCCGGTATTTCGATGTATGCCATGGCCCGCCTTATTCAGGCGCTGCACGTCTTCGACGGATTATTCAACGCGCTGGGATGGGCTCCGGGAGGCATCTTCACTTTTTCAATCGTGCTGTCGGCGGTGATCGTACTTCTCTACATCTTTCTCGGCGGTCTCACCAGCGCCATCTACAACGAAGTACTCCAATTCTTCCTGATCATCGCGGGATTCTTGCCGTTAGTGCTGCTGGGTTTGAAAAACATCGGGGGCTGGGCAGGCCTGAAAGCATCGGTGCCCGTGGCCTACATGCACGAGTGGAAAGGCGTTATGCATGCGAACACCAACCCGATGGGGATCGAGATCATCGGCATCGGCATGGGACTTGGATTCGTCCTCGGGTCGGGCTACTGGTGCACCGATTTTCTTGTGATCCAAACCGCGATGGCTTCGAAAAATATGGAATCGGCGCGCCGCGTTCCGTTGATCGCCGCTATTCCCAAAATGTTCTTCCCGTTCCTCGTGATTCTGCCAGGATTGTTGGCCATCGGTTTGCCAACGCCGCACACCACCACCACGGTTCACACCGAAAACGGCGTGATCTATCACGAGACAAATGTGGTCTCAAAGCAAGTCGAAGAGGGCAGGGGACTGGTCCCAGCAAAGATCAATCCCGTAACAGGGCAAGCAATGCTCGACGCCAGCGGCCACCCGCTACTCGACTACGACATGGCCACGCCGAATATGCTGCTGCATTACTTCCCGACCGGCATTCTCGGACTCGGCCTGACCGCTCTGCTGGCCAGCTTTATGAGCGGCATGGCAGGCAACGTGACCGCGTTCAACACCGTCTTCACCTACGATCTCTACCAGTCCTACATTCACAAGGGCGGCAGCGATCGGCACTACATGGCGGTGGGTCGATGGGCAACCGTCGGAGGCATCCTGCTTTCGATCGCAACGGCCTATGCCGCAATCAACTTCAACAACATTATGGACACGCTGCAACTGGTCTTCTCGTTTGTAAATGCACCGCTGTTTGCAACGTTTTTGCTGGGTATGTTCTGGAAGCGCGCAACCGGGCATGGCGCTTTTGCAGGCTTGATTTCGGGCACAGCTGCAGCCATGCTTCATCACGGACTGACGCTCCCCATCGAGGCGCACACCGGAATTCATGGTGGATGGCTCACGGTGGTCCACCACTATCCCAGCGACATGGCGCAGAATTTCTGGGGAGCCATCTTCGCCTTCAGCACCAATTTCATTGTTACCGTAGTTGTGAGTTTGTTCACGAAACCGCACCCCGAGTCGGAGTTAGTTGGGCTCGTCCATTCGCTCACGCCCAAGCCGCCACGCGCGCACAATCGCTGGTGGAAGAGCCCTGAGGCGCTGGCCGTCGCAATTCTGGTTTGCGCGGTTGCCCTGAACATTTTCTTTGCATAGTGCCGGAGGACACGATGAATCTTGATCTGCGTATTCCCATGGGGCTGATGTTCACGTTTACCGGCTTGATTCTGACGGTCTTTGGTCTGCGCACCAACGGCGACGTTGCACTCTACGAAAAAAGTCTCGGCATCAACGCCAATCTTTGGTGGGGCTTGGTGCTGCTGGTCTTTGGGATGACGATGTTTCTCCTCGGTCGGCGTGGCCAGGCGCGGCTCGCCAAAGAGCCGCCTCCGCCAGTCGAAGAAGACGAAGTCCGCCGCGGCCACTGATCCTGTCGACTGACAATGCGGATCAACGTCCAACCTGCGACGGCCGGAGATGTCGTTGGACTCTCGATCTAAGAGCAGCGGTGAACAGGCGCCTCGCCGATCAGTTCGGTGAGGGATTCTGGATCGCAAAGCTGACTGAGAAGAGCATCCTGTTTGCGATGCGCCGGTCGAACGTTTATCTCGCCAGGCATCGAAACAAAATAGTGGCAACTCTCACGCTCTCGACAAGAAAGCCATGGGCGATCGACGCGAAGCATTTCAGCAAGGGTAAGCCGCTCTACCTGACGTCGATGGCCGTCGACCCAGGGCATCAGAAAGGGCCTGGGACGGAGATGCATCGAAGCGGTGCGGCGACTGGCGAAAGAGTGGTCCGGCGACGTAATCCGTCTCGATGCCTACGATGTAGCCGCAGGCGCCGGAGAGTTTTATCGCAAGTGCGCCTTCCGCAGGATCGGCAGTGCGTCTTATCGCGGCGTTCCGCTGGTCTATTACGAGATGTTGCTCTGAACCTCGCCCCGATGCGCTCTGAGCGAAAGGCGCGAGAAGTTTCTTCACAGCTTCTACACAGATGTTCCTTATGCGCTCATCGTTACACTGAAGGCGACGATGGCACGCAAAACGATCGAGCACTACGAAATTGTGCGCAAGCTGGGTGCGGGCGGCAGCGGTGTGGTCTATCTGGCCACCGACACACTACTGCAGCGGCCGGTTGTACTCAAGATTCTGCGCGCGGGTTTACTTTCAGCGCAGCAAATGCGTTCGACCATTCTGCGCGAGGCCCGATTGGCCTCGGCGATCGAGCATCCCAATGTTTGCGCCATCTACGAAGTGGGCGAGAACGGCGACGAAGGCTACATCGTCATGCAGTTCGTACCCGGCCAATCGCTCGACCAGTTAGTCGCCAAAGGCCCGGCCAGGCCTCAACTGCTGCTTTCAGTCGGAATTCAAATCGCCGACGGATTGCAGGCCGCCCACGCACTGGGCATCTTTCACCGCGACCTGAAACCGCAAAACGTGATGCTCACCGAAGGCGGGCTGGTGAAGATTCTCGACTTCGGTCTTGCGCGACGCCTGCAGCCCGAAGACGCAGCGTTCGATCCGAGCAAGCCGGCGCTCGCCAAGGACGCATCGATAGCCGCCACTTACACGGCGCGCGGCGGCACCATCCGCTACATGGCGCCCGAGCAGTTCGTCACCGGTCAGTCGAGCGTGCAGTCGGATGTGTGGGCGCTGGGCGTGATTCTCTACGAGCTGGCTAGCGGGCGCCATCCATTCACGCGCCCCGCTGCGGAAGATTTTCAGGCAATCCGCGCCATTCAGTTTTCCGATCCGCCGGACTTGACCGAGATCGTTCCGACAATCTCGACCGAACTCAAGAGCGTGATCGCCACCTGCCTCGAGAAGAATCCCGCGGCGCGCTACAACACGGCGGCCGAAGTCCGCGAAGCGCTCAAGACGATCATGAAGGCGCAGCAGATCGAGACGGGCATCATCCCCGGCGATGCTGCTGCGAATCTGCCCACGACCGGTGCGGAAGCAGAAAAGCGCGCAACCGGCATCCTCTCCATGCTGGCCGAGCGGTTTCGTGAGTCGGCGCAGGAGCGGTCGGAGCAGAATTCGCTGGTCGTGCTGCCGTTCACGAATCTCGGCGCGACCGAGGTGGCCCCGCTCTACGGCTACGCGCTTGCCGATGCCATCGCTGCACGGCTGGCGCGCATTCCCTCGCTCATCGTCCGCCCTTCGAGCACCCTGATGTCGCTGCCGATTGCGCAGATGGACCCGCTCTCGGTCGGCCAGAAGCTGCTTATTTCCTATGTGCTCGCTGGAAGTTTCGTGCGTTCCGAGCTTGGCTTCGATCTGAACTGGCAGTTGCTCGATGTGCCCTCCCAGAGCGTGCGCTCTGGCGGCGCAATTCAGGTTGCTTCACTCGACCTGATCGCCGTTCAGACCGAGATTTCGAACGAAGTCTTTGCCGCCCTGCACGGGCTGAGCGGTGGTCGTATCGAAGCGACCAGCGCCGAGACGCCGCGCAGTGCAACGAGGGACGGTTCGCTGCCAGGGCCGGTGAGCGAGGAATATCTGCAGGCCCGCGCCCTGTTGAGTTCGTTCATGGTGCGCACGGGTGCGCGTGCCGATCTTGACCGTGCCCATGCCTTGTTTACAGGCGTGACGGCGAAAGATCCGGAGTTCGCCGCTGGCTGGAGCGGCCTTGGTATCGCCGAGCTGCAGTATGTGCGCCACGGCTTCGGCGGGCAGATTCACGTGATGCATGCGCGCCGTGCCTTCGATGAGGCGTTGCGCATCGATCCTGCGGCCACTGAGGCAAACCTCTACCGCATTTACATGTTGCTGTCGCGTGGCGAAAAAGAATCCGCGCGGCACGGCATCGCCAACCTCCTGGCCTCAGCGGGCAACGATTGGAACGTGCACATGGTGGCGGGCCTCGCGTTGCGCGGCGACGGCATGTACCTCGAGGCGTTGCATCAGTTCAGCCGGGCACTCAAGCTGAACCCGGCCAATGCCGCGATTCTCTATAACCATCGCGCGCGTGTTTATCACTATCAAAACCAAATCGAGCTGGCCGGCGATGAGCTGGAGAAGGGCCTCGCGCTCGAGCCGCGTCATCCCCTGCTGCGCACCTCGGAGGCCTACCAGCAGTGGCGCAAGGGCAACCTGCCGAAGGCAATCGAAATCCTGGAGGACGTGATTCGCGACGACGAGCTCATGCGCATCGCCGTACCTACTCTTGCTCTGTGTTACGTCCAGGCAGGCGATCGCGCGCGCGCCGCGGCGCTGCTCAAAGACGATACGCTGGCGGCGGCAGAGGCCGATAGCGAGATGGCCTACCGCCTAGCCTCCTACTTTGCGGTCGAAGGCGACTCGACCGAGGCGCTGCACTGGCTGCGTCGAGCAATCTATCTCGGCAACGAGAACTACCCCTGGTTCCAAAAGAACCCTGCCTGGAACAATCTGCGCACCAACACGGATTTCGAGCGCATTCTCGAGGACCTGAAACGCAGCTATCGCCGGAATCTGAAGACCTGGAAACGGCTGCTCGAGCAGATCCCGCCCGACGGGGACTAGCCGTCGAGTCGCGCCGGTGAGTACACTAACGCCGATGCTACTGGAACCGGCAAACGAAGCGGATTATCCGGCGGTCGTTGACCTCATCAATGTGGCCTTTCGCGCCACAGGCCCTACCGCCAGCTGGAACATCGAGGCGGGCGTGATCGAGGGGCAACGCATGAATGACGCGCTGCTGCGCGAAGACCTGGCCGCCAGTCCTGAAGCTCACCTGCTGGTGCATCGCGATTCGGCAGATGGAACGATTCTGGGCACGGTATGGCTCGATCCCAAAAACGACGGGGTCTGGTACCTGGGCTTGCTGACCGTCCGGCCTGCTCTGCAGAAGCAGCAACTCGGGCGCGTTCTCATCGCCGCTGCCGAGGATTTCGCAAAGCAACGTGGCGCTCGCCGCATGCGCATGACCGTGGTGCACGTGCGCGACACGCTGATTGCATGGTACGAAAGGCGCGGCTACACGGTCACCGGCGAGACAAAGCCATTCCCCTATCACGACATGCGGTTCGGGAATCCCCTGCGCGACGATCTGCATTTCGTCGTGCTGGAGAAGACGCTGGCTTGATGGCCGACGACGGGCGAGCCCCGAGCAGGGCCCGCCCGCATTTCGCTACTTGAGGCTCACAACAGCCTTCAGCGGCAGGTCCACCGAAGACCCGCCAACCAGAATCGTGTAGTCGCCGGGAACCAGCGACCAACCGTCCTTCGCTTCGTCCCAGATCGACAGGTACTTCGGATCGATGTCCACCGTGACGGTCTGCCTCTGCTTCGCGTCGAGCTTGACCTTCGTGAATCCCACAAGCCGCTTGAAGGGCTCGTCTGCGGCATTGGGCAGCATCGCGTAGACCTCGGCGATCTCGGAACCCTCGCGTGCGCCAGTGTTGGTGATGGTGAACGTCGCTCTCACCGTATCGCCCGAACTCAATTTCAATCCCGAATAGCTATAAGTCGTGTACGAAAGTCCGAATCCAAACGGGAACAGCACCGGCGTCTTCTCGGTCTCATACCACTTGTAGCCCACCTTCACGCCCTCGTCATACGTTACCTGGAAGGGCGGCAGGCCTTTGGCCCACATCTCGCGATTCACTGGCCCGGAGAAATGCTGCGACTCGGCCGGAGGCGTGGTCAGCGTCGGATGCGGCAAATCGGCCTCGCTCTTTGGAAAAGTGTTGGGCAGCTTGCCGCCGGGATTGACCGACCCGAATAGCACATTGCCCACAGCGTCGGCGCCATCGCTGCCCGCGAACCACGCTTCGAGAATCGCTGCGGGCGCGCCTACCCACGGCATTGTCACCGGATTGCCTGTCTCGAGCACCACGATGGTGTGCGGGTTCGCAGCAGCGACGGCGGCGATTACCGCATCCTGGTCATGTGGCAGCGTGAGGCTGGGCAGGTCCATGGCCTCGCTGGCCCACATGTAGGCGAACACAATGGCCACATCGGCGTCCTTGGCTGCAGCTGCAGAGGCGGCTGGGTCAGTGCCAGGATCGTACTTCACAGTCGTCTTGGGAGCGCGTGCCTGGATCGCCTTGAGTGGCGATGTCGGGAACCAGATCTCCTGCATCCAGTGCGTAGCGCCCTTGCCCGCAGGCAGGATGGCATTGCCGCCGATGGGATCGACCTGCGCCGAGCCGCCGCCGGAGATCATGCCCACATCAGAGTGTGAGCCAATGACGGCGATCGTGTGCAGACGCGCCGCATTGAGTGGCAATGCCGCATGGTCGTTCTTCAGCAGGACGATGCCGCTTTCCTCGATCTTGCGTGCGGTTTCAAACCCGGCGAAGGGGTCCACGACGAAGCGCTGGCGCGGAAAGTCGATGACGCCCGCGGCAAACATCGAGCGCAGAATCCGGTGCACATGCTCGTCCAGTTCCGCGGAGGAGATGGTTCCTGCCTCGACAGCAGCCTTGAACTTGTCGCTGAAAAAAAAGTCACCCGGCTCTTCGTTGTCGAGGCCCGCGGCTGAAGCCTTCTCGGTCGAATGTGTTCCGCCCCAGTCCGAGAGAACGAAGCCGGGGAACTTCCAGTCCTTCTTCAGCACGTCGCTGAGCAGGTACTTGTTCTCGCAGGCAAAGTCGCCATTGACGCGGTTGTAAGAGCACATCACCGCTGCGGGATTCCCCTTGCTGACGCCGATTTCGAAGGCCAGCAGATCGCTTTCGCGCGCGGCACGTTTGTCGATGTTGACGTTGACCGCGTTGCGCCCGCTCTCCTGATCGTTCAACGCGTAGTGCTTGATGTCGCCGATCACGTGCTCGGACTGCGTGCCTTCAACGAGCTTCGCGACGAGCGTTCCGGCCAGCACCGGGTCTTCGCCAAGGTATTCAAACGTGCGGCCGTTGCGCGGATCCCGCGTGAGGTTCACGCCGCCGCCGAGCGACATATTGAAGCCCTGCGCTCGCAGCTCGCGCCCGATGAGCGCGCCATATTCGAAAGCGGCATCGGGATCCCAGCTCGCGGCCGCAGCAACGTTGGCCGGCAGGGCAGTGGAGTAGCGGCCGTTCACGCCGCTCGAGCGCACGCCGTAAGCTGCGTCGCTCATGTCGATGCCTGGAATTCCAAGACGGGGCACGCCGACAGCGTAGCCAACGCCGCGATTCGATGCTGCATTCTCCGGAGTCACAGGTTCGTCGGTCGGCATCCCCACGCCGTGCAAAAGTGCAATCTTCTCGTCGAGCGTCATTTCCTTCAACACAAGATCGGCGCGCTCATCCGGCGAAAGGGTCGTGTTCATCCATGGTCCTGTGGGAGCGGGTGCCTGCGGTTGGCGCTGCGCAAAACTCTGGCCGGTCAGGCACACAATGGAGAGAATCAACAGGGCAAACGACGGGAAGCGGAAACGAGACTGCCGCATACAAAGACCTCACTCAAACGTTTTACCAAACAAGCCATGCTATCAGCAGTCACGTGCGAAAGTAGAGCGCAAGAAACCTTAAGATTTCTTGCCGTGCCGTGGCTGCTGTCCGGTCTGGCTCAGTGCTCCTCGATGATTGCGAGGTCCCACGGTCCCAGCATGATCTCCTGACCCTTGGTGCGGTTCGTTCCCCGGATGAGGCCGGTCCCGTCGCCGTAGGCATAGTTGAACTTCACGCTGTCGGCCGAGTAGTTGAAGTAGTAGTGCAGCCGTTTGCCACCGCGATTCACGCCATGCCACACGTGGATCTGGTGCGGGAGCTGCTGATCGGAGCCAGTGAGGCCAAGCTGGTCCAGAGTTCGCTTCAGCAGTGCGGTCTGCAATGCGTCCGAGACGTACGTCCCTTCATAGAGCAACGTTCCCGAGCCGTACTGATTCTCGGTGATCGCCGGCCATTTGCCGAAGAAGGGATGGTCGTAATACGCCAGTGGCTTGGCATGCTCGGGCATCAGGAACTCAGCCCAGAATTGGACCTTGTTGGCATCGCCGACGTGGAAGGGGTCGTCCTTCAGCGCGAGTGAATGTTCGACGTTCGAGAACTCCTGATAGCTGATTCCCGCCGCCTCGCGCAGCGGCCCGGGCGCGCGCACCCACCGCACAGCGGAGTTTTCGTTGGCAAATCCGCTCTTGAACGTCATCACCACGTGACCGCCGTTCTTGACATAATCCGAAATGCGTTGCAGCAGCGCATCGTCGGAAATGTAGAGCGCGGGTACGATCAGCAGTTTGTACTGCGAGAAGTCAGTCGTTTCGGGAAAGACAAAATCAGCACCGATGTTCAGGTCGTAGAGGCTGTGATGCATCTGCTGCACAAGTGACGCGTAGCCGTCAGGCTCGCCGGTCCAGCTGCGCGCCGGGACACCGCCGCCGTAGGGCATAAAGCTGATCGCATTAGCCGAGTCGCGGCTCCACAGGATCGCGACGTCGTTGTGAATCTTCAACCCGACGAGCTTGGGGCCGATCTTCTCCAGCTCGTGTGCGGTCCGGCTCATCTCGGCGTACTCGCGATTGGGCTCGAGGTCGTGCGACAGAATGCCTTTCCAGTAAGTCTCCTGGTTGGCGGCGATCGAGGCCCAGTGCCAGTACTCGACCATGTTGGCGCCGTTGGCGAGATAGGTGTAAACATCCTCGCGCAGCTGGCCATCGTAGGGCGGGAACTGGCTCTGCGAAGTCCAGCCAATGGTCTGCGCGTTCGTCTCGGTGACTAGAAAGTTGGTGTGCTTGAGCGAACGGCTGAAGTCGCTCTGGAGCGCTTGAAAGCTGCCGTCGTAGTGGTCCTGTGTTCCGTGATAGATGTTGTCGGCAACGATGTCGAGCGAGCCGGCCACGGCCTCTTCGTTCACATCGCGCTTCATCATGCCACCGTAGTCGGTGGTGACAAACTGCCTGGCCTCGGCGCATTCGCGCACCAGCCCTGCCTGCCAGTGCAGAAAGTCGGTCACGCGCATCTGACTCCAGCGCGTCCATTCGAGCTTGTAGCCGGTTGAGATAGTCCCGTCGCGCCGCGGCAAATCTTCCCACGTATGCAGGTTTTCACCCCAGTAGTTCAAGAACCATGCCTTGCTCAGCGCCTCAGGTGTGCCAAACTTTTTCTCGAGATAGTGCTGAAATCCGATAAAGACGTCGGTATTGGCCGCATCGTAGCTCGATGTCTCGTTGTCGAGCTGCCAGCCGATCACGGTTGGATTGTCTTTGTAGTGCGCCACGATGTGGCGGATCAGCCGCTCGGCATAGAAGCGATACGCAGGTGAATCGGTGTCCATATTCTGGCGCAGACCGTAAGTGCTCGGGATCGGCTTGCCCCCGAACATGCCCGGCGGGATGCGATCGGCAAAGATCTCCGGATGCTGATGGGCCATCCACGCAGGGATCGAGTATGTCGGCGTACCGAGGATGACCTTGATGCCGGCCTTGCCCATGGCGTCCACGATGCGATCCATCCAGGCGTAGTCGAACTTGCCGTCTTCAGGCTCCCACAGGCTCCACGTCGATTCGCCCATGCGCACGACATTCAGGCCGGCGGCCTTCATCAAGGCCACGTCCTTCTCCAGCCGGACGTTCTGGGCATCGGGTGTGTCTCGCGGCATGTACTCGTTGTAGTAGGCGACTCCGTAGAGCACGGTCGGAAAGCTGAGGTCCGGGTCGCGGCTTGGAGGTTGCTGCGCGTCTGCAAGAGGAATCAGTGTCAGGAAAGCAATGACAGCGAAGGCCAAAGAGCGCGTCGAGCGAGTCTGCATAGTCCCACCTTCTTGAAAAAACGGAAGGACCATCAGAACACTTCTACTGGAAGGTAATCAAGACGACCTCGGGATGCGTGCCCACGCGCATGGGCGGACCCCACGTGCCGACGCCGCTTGAGGTGATGACTTGCAGACTGCCGAACCGCTGGTGGCCGTGAGTAAACTCGCCGAAAGCGCGCCGTGTAATCCACGAAAAAGGAAAGATCTGGCCGCCGTGCGTGTGGCCGCTCAGCTGCAGGCTCACCCCAGCCTGCTCCACGATGGGCAGCCGCGTCGGCACATGCTGCAACAGGATGCTGGCGGGGCCGTCGGCGAGGCGCAAGCTGTTGAGGAAGTGACGCAGACGAAGCGGGTAATTCGACGCCTCGTAGGGCACGCCCACGATCTGCAGCTCATCGACGACAGCGCGCTCGTTGTCGAGAACATGAAAGCCACGATGTTTCAGAGCTTCGGCGTAGTGTGTGGAACCGCCGAACTCTTCGTGGTTGCCCGCCACAAAGAAAACACCCAGCGGCGGTGTGAGTTCGAAGAGAGGCGCAGCGATCTTCTCCGGATCGGCCTTGGTGCCATCGTAGAGATCTCCAGGAATAAAGATGATGTCTGGATTCAGACGCTGGGCGAGCGCTGTGAGGCGCCGGGCAAAACGGATGCCGTTGATGTTGCCGAGATGAATATCGCTAAAGACCAGAGCGGTCCGTCCGCGCCAGGAGACGGGCAGCTTGTCGAGCGCGATGGGCAGGCGACGAATACGGATGGCGCGGGCATTCAGGATGCCGTAGACGACGGCTGCGATCGCCGCTACGAGAAGGACGGCCACCGTAGTGTGGCGGACTTCAAACCGGGTCGGCTCAGAGACGAAGGGCCGCAATGCGAAGTCGACTATCCACGCCAGGCATGCCCCGACAAGGAAGAAGTTGAGCATGCCGAGCCAGACCGCCGCAATCTGATAGATGAAAGCAACGAGCCAGTTGGTGAAGCGAAAACCGAACAGCGCCGCGGTGATGAAGAGCATCGAAAGGCAGACGAACGCGAATTTCGATGCGAGGATTGCGGCCGGACTAAGGGGCCACCAGAATGCGGTCCAGGTGACGTAGAGGAACCAGTGGGCAAGGCAAAGAACAGCCTGGACTACGACGATGCCCAGAATCGGCCATGCTTTCAATCCACTTCTCCTCTTTCAATTCTGGCACGTGCCGGTCGAGGATGCTGTGCGGACGTCTCCAACGTGAAAGAATTTCGATATGACAGCCGTGCTCAGCGACCAACTCGGGCTGTACGTTTCGATTCCGTTCTGCCGCTCCAAGTGCACCTATTGCAACTTCGCTTCAGGGGTGTACCCGGCAAGCGAGCACGCACGGTATGTGGACCGGCTGGTCCATGACCTGAGACGCTCTGGCGCCTGGGCCGCAGACATGCGCGTAGATCTGCCTCGCACAGTCGATTCCGTCTATCTCGGCGGAGGAACGCCGAGCCTTCTGGAGCCGGACCTGATCGCCAAACTTTTCGCCGCGATCCGGACCGAGTTTGCTGTCCAAAGTGACGCCGAGATCACCGCCGAGTGCGCTCCGGGGCAGCTCAGCGATTCGGCCTTGGAAGTCCTCGCGCAAGCAGGTGTGAATCGTGTGAGCCTCGGTGTGCAGTCGTTCATCGATCGCGAAGCGCAGGTGAGCGGGCGCCTGCACAAGCGGGCGACCGTGCTGGACGATCTGCGCCGGCTGCGCGCTGCGGGCATTACAAATCTGAATCTGGACCTGATTGCCGGTCTGGCCGGTCAAACGTTAGCGTCATGGAATGAGTCGCTCGCCGTTCTGATCGACATTGATGTCCCGCACGCCAGCGTCTACATGCTCGAAGTGGACGAGGACTCGCGACTGGGCCGTGAGATGCTGGGCGGCGGAGCGCGCTACTACGCGGAATTGGTCCCATCCGACGAGGCCATCGCGCAGATGTACGAGACCGTGATCGAGAAGCTGGAGGAGGCGGGGCTGAAGCAGTACGAGATCTCGAACTTCGCGCGTCGCGGACATCGTTCGCTGCACAACATGCGCTACTGGGAGCAGCGGCCCTATCTCGGCATCGGCCTCGATGCTTCCTCAGCCCTCTATGCCGAGGAAGACCGGACGCCCTTGCTGCTGCGCTCGAAGACGACAGACGATCTGAAGGAGTATCTAGCTGGCGACGGGAGCGTCGAGACCGGCTGGCTCTCTCCGGAACAGCAGTATGAAGAAGCCTGGTTCCTCGGCCTGCGGCTGAATCGTGGCGTCAAGCTGACAGAGCTGAGCCGTAAATTTGGCAAGGCCACCGTTGCGCGATCGCTGTCGGTAGTCGAGCGCCTAGTTGATTCGGGTCTGGTGCAGTCGGACGGACGCACTGTTCGTCTCACTCCGCGCGGTCGTCTGCTCTCAAACGAGGTCTTTCAGGAGTTCCTGACCGGCCCAGTCGAAGCCGAACGGGCCCAGCGAGAGATCGCTTCGTAAAAGCCCGCCTCCCGCTGTCCAGATCAGGACAGAAACTCCGATTGGCTCGATCTCCGCGTTGAAAGCATGGGTGAATGTCCGGATCGACCCCGGGCCCACCTCCTGCGCGCGGCGCAGAGCTAACTCGGCTTCGCGCAGAACCACCATCGGCGACCGGCCTTCACTGGAGGCGATGCCAAAGCACGCCGAGAGTCGCAGCGACTCCCCATCCACGTTGACGGGCATCGAAAAAACTTCGGCACGCAGGCGCTCCGCAAGCAGGTTCGAATTGATTGCGCTGCAGCCGGGCAGAAGGAGGAGAAACTCGTGATCGCCCGTATGCCCGAAGGTGTCGTAGCTGCGCAGCTGCCGGCCGACGCGCTCGGCAATGCTCTTGAGCAAGGCGTCGCACTGAAGCTTGGTCAGGCGCGCTGTCCAATGTTTGAAATCGGCGATCGAAAACAGTGCCAAACTGAGAGGGTGTTTCGATCGCTGCACACGGTCCGTTTCGCGAAACAACGTGGCCAGCAGAGCCGGCCGTGTCAATAGGCCGGTCAAAGGATCCAACTGCGAGTGCGAGAGCATTCCGAAAACCTCAGACACCGGATGCATCGGCACGAATTGGCAAATGTTTAGTTTGTCGATCTATAACTAGTCAACGAAGTCGATCTTCGGCTTCACCGAGATCACTCCGCGTTCGTGACCCACCTGCAGCAGCTTGCGAATCGCTTCGCGGCCATCCAGTCCGTAGTCGAGCGTGCGGTCGTTTACATACATGCTCACGAAACGGTTCGCCAGCGTCGTGTCCAGATCGCGCGCAAACTGCATCGCATATTCCAGCGCCTGCTCCCTATGATCGAGCGCGTGCTGGATGCTGTCGCGCAGAGCCTTGGAGATGATCCTGTGCTGGTCCACGCCTAGGGAACGGCGAATCGCATTGCCGCCCAAAGGAAGCACAAGGCCTGTCTCCTCGCGCCACCATACGCCCAGATCGAGGACACGGTAGAGACCGCTGGAGCTATAGGTCAGCTGCCCCTCGTGAATGATCAGGCCCGCTTCATGCTTGCCGGCGAGAATCTCCGGGATGATCTGATCGAAGGGAACAACCACGGTCTCCACATCGGGATTGAAGACCTTCAGCGCGAGATAGGCAGTAGTCAGCGTACCCGGCACCGCAATGCGCACGCGGCTGAGATCTTCTGGGGTGAGCCGGCGGTTCGAGACCACCATTGGCCCGTACCCTTCGCCCACGCTGCCTCCGCAGCCCATCAACGTGTAGTCATCCTGAATGTACGGGTAGGCATGAAAGCTGATCGCGGTAACGTCGTAGAAAGCCTCTTCGCGGGCACGGCGATTCAGCGTTTCGATGTCGCAGAGCGTATGGCTGAAGCGATAGCCAGGCACGCGCACCTTGTTCGTCGCCAGCCCATAGAACATGAAGGCATCGTCGGAGTCGGGGCTGTGCGCGATGGAGATATCGGTGACGGCCGGCGTGCTGGCGATTGCTGACTTCTCGTTGCTCACGGAGCTGGAGAATCCTTTCAACATAACTAGAGACCGCGCCGGAGTCTGGCCATCTGCCAGCCCCACGCGATGCTTGCCGCGGCTGCTGCTTTCAGCGCGTCGCCGGGCAGGAAAGTAAGTATCGCTGCGAAGAGCACCGAAGCCGAGCGCGCTGGAGTGATTGCCGCTAGCCACACCGCGCCGCCGGTCAGAATCAGCAAGTCGCCGAGCGCTGCGCTGGCAAAAGCGGCGAAGAACCCACGCCCACTGCGTCTCCACACGAGCGAGACGACCCACGCGGCGACGGGATAGGCCATCAGGTAGCCGCCCGTGGGGCCAAGCAAATGGGCCGGGCCTGCAGCGATTCCAGGTGCGAAGACCGGCAGGCCGGCGACGCCTTCGGCAAGATACGCCATCAGCGTGGCGCCAGCCATGCGCGGTCCCAGCAGAAGCCCCAGCAGGAGCACGCCAAACGGCTGCAGCGATAGCGGCACGGGCGTAAACCAGAGCGGCAGGGAGATGCGCGCGCAAGCCGCAAGCAGCAGACTGCCAGCAAAGACGATACCTGCTTTGCGAAGCCACGGGGACGCATTCGTACCCGCAGCCGATCGAACCATCGGCGTAGAAATTTCGTTGTGCATTCGATCCCTTTTACGGTTCTGATTCTAGATCGTCGCTGCCCCGCGCGCTCTGTGCCGGCTGTGCCTTCCGTTGCCGGGCACGGTGCAACCAGATATGACGCGCAAGCCCCCCAGTAGCGAGCAGAAGCGCACCAAGCGAAACAAGAAGAGCAATCATTAACCAATGCATGACTGCAAAACCTCAGGATAGCAGATGGGCTGAAAAGCTCCGCAGCAATGGGGCGAACTACAGACAGGTAGAAGCAGATCGCGCTGACCCACTCTACGCGCCCAGGTTCGACTGCATCCACTCAAGATAGGCGACGCTGCCTGCAGTGGGCTCGATCACCAGGAACTCCGGCGTCTCGTAGCTATGCAGCGCGAGCAAGCGCGCCTCAAGCGCAGTCAGCTGTTCGGCGCCCGTTTTGATCAGCAACAGCGTCTCCTGCGCATCTTCGATCTTGCCCTCCCAGCGGTAGATCGATCGAACCGATGGAACGAGCGTGGCACAGGCAGCGAGCCGCTCCTCCACCAGCGTGCGCGCGATGCGCTCCGCCTCCTCAGGATTGGCTGCGGTGGACAAAACGATGCGGGCAAAGTTGCCGCCGTTTGACATGGCAGTCATGGTGCCAGTGTACGGCCCCCGGTTTTCTCGCATCCGCAACTTGCCGACTATGCTTGCGTGGTACAGTAGGTTGCTTGCGGAGAAGAACCAATGAGCAAGATCAGATTTGGGACGTCCGGTTGGAGAGCGATTGTCGCCGATGAATTCACGGTAGCCAACATCCGGCTCGCGGTGTCGGGCATCGCGGCCTACGTGAAAACCTTGCCCGAACCGCATCGGGTGCTGGTGGGACGCGACCCCCGTTTTTTGGGCGAGAGTTTTGTGAGCGAGGCCGCCGGCGTGCTCGCCGGTGCGGGTATCGCGCCGATCGTGATTCCCCACGCGGCGCCGACTCCGGCCATCGCCTATGCCGTCCGGCAAAAGAAGACGCACGGTGCGATCAACTTCACCGCTTCGCACAATCCGCCCGAGTACAACGGCATCAAGTACTCAACTCCCGACGGCGCGCCTGCACTGCCTGAAGTCACCAAGCAGATTGAAGCCGCGATTGCAGGTTGGCCCACCGACAAGCCCGTGCCCAAGGCCGCTCCACCTGCCGGAGGATTTGCGACCGCCGACGTGAAGGAAGACTTTCTCAAGCGGCTCGCCGAATTAGTCGACTTGAAAGCCATCGCCAAGTCGGGAATCAAGGTTGTCTACGATCCGTTCTGGGGAGCAGGCCGCGGCTATAGCTGCCATGTTCTGCGCGAGGCCGGCGTCACCGTCGAGACAGTTCATGACTATCGCGACGTTTTGTTTGGTGGACATGCTCCGGAGCCCGACGATCATCTGCTGGGCGATGCCAAGGCGAAGATGAAGGAAGTCGGCGCCAAGATAGGCATCGCGACGGACGGCGACGCAGACCGCTTCGGCATCGTCGACGAAGACGGCACTTTTATTCAGCCGAACTACATCATCGCTCTTCTTTTCGACTATCTCGTCGAATCGCGCGGCTGGAAGAATGGCGTGGCCAAGAGCGTTGCTACGACCAATCTGGTCAATGCCCTCGCCGAACATCACAAGGTTCAGCTCTACGAGACGCCAGTGGGCTTCAAATACATCGGCGAGCTGATCATCGCGGACAAGATTGCCATCGGCGGCGAAGAGTCGGCGGGATTGACGATTCGCGGTCACGTGCCGGAGAAGGACGGCGTGCTTGCCGGGCTCCTCGTCACAGAAATGGTTGCGGTGCGCGGCAAGAGCCTGGGCACACAGTTACGTGAGTTATTTGGCAAGGTTGGTTCGTTCTACCCCGTGCGCGAAAACTTCCACTTGACCCCGGAGCGCATGTCCGCGTTCACTGAAAAGTTAAAGGCCGATCCAACGGAGTTGAGTGGACGCAAAGTCGTCGGCGTCGTGCGCACCGACGGGCTCAAGCTGATTCTCAACGACGGGTCTTGGGTCTGTTACCGGCTGTCGGGCACTGAACCGGTGGTGAGAGCCTATACCGAAGCGCGCAGCGAGCACGACATGGAATCGCTAAGCGCGGCGGCTAAGAATTTCGTATTAACTTAGGGACCGATGCAGGACGAGACTAAAGAGAAGAATCAAGATCGGGATCTAAATCTTGACCTGAATCTTGCAGCACTGCGTGAGCGTGCCTTTGCGGCTGCTCAATCCTTTTGGCGGCCGGCCGGCACGTCGGTGGCCGTTGCGCTCATCCTGCTGTTTGGCTGGAGCGTCGTGAACGGCAAGCATGGGCTCTCATCCTGGCAGAAGCAGCGCGTGCAGGATCAGCAACTCCGCCAGGAGATTCAGGATCTCGAGCAGGAGAATGCGCGGCTACGCGACCACGTCGAGCGCCTCAAGTCCGACTCCAATGCAATCGAACACCAAGCCCGCGAGCAGTTGCACTATGCACGTGCGGGCGAAGTGATCTACACCCTGCCTGCCGATCCCAGGAGCCAGCCGGCGACAAGCCCGAAGTAGCCAGACGGATCGAAGCCGCTGCCGCCGACCATGCTCAGGCGCCGCGTTCTTGGTCATCCGCTCAGGCTTTCTTCGCTTCGGCGAGTGCAAACCATGCCACCGCTGTACCCACCAGCGGCGCCTTCTCCCACAGCTGCGAAATGCGCAACTCCAGCGGGACGCCTTCGAGCTCTTGCCAGGCGGCACGCAGGAACAGATGAGCCGAATGCGCAATCCCTCCGCCCAACACAATCGCATCGGGCGCGAAGTCGTGCAACTTGATCCGTACCACCCGTCCGAGATTGCGGCCGAACTCCGCGAAGACCTCGATCGCTGCAGGGTCGCTGGCCGCGCCTCTAGCAATCTCTTCGACGTCCCTCTCGCTTCCAGTCCGCTCACGGTAGGCTCGCTTAATTGAGCGCGTCGAAATCAGGTCCTCGACAATGCCACCCTCGAACGGCACGTTCCATATCTCGCCGCCCGGCGGAACACCCGGACCCTCCGTGACGATGCGGCCGTTGACCGCAAACCCGGAGCCGATGCCGGTACCCAGTGTGAATCCGGCAACACGCCCGACCCCGCGCGCAGCGCCTGCGCCCACTTCGCCCAGCAGATACGCCGCTGCATCGTTGAGGAAGCGCACCTGCCCGCCGTCCCAGCCCATGCGCTTGGCCAGAGCATCGCGCAGATTCACCCCGTAAAGGTAGGGCATCTTGTGTTTCATCCAGCTGATGCCCTCGGCGTAGTCAAAAGGGCCGGGCATGGCGAAGCCAGCTCCCCCAGTGCTCTTCGGCAGGGCGGCGGCTTGCGCAGCCAGCTGCGTCAACACATCCAAAAATGCCTCCGCCGACTGCTCCTCAGGCAGCTGCGCTTTCACGACCGGCCCAAGCGACAGGTCAGCTTCAGAGCAGACAGCCGCGGAGATGTGGCTTCCGCCTACGTCGTACGAGAGAACACGGGAGACCCCAGCGACCAAGCTTTCCTCCGCGGGCAAAGCAAAGCTATTGTAGCGGCGGACGCCGCGTTGGCGAGGCCTGACGAAGTGAGAATTAGAAGTCGACGTGCGCGCGCACTGAGCCCACCCATGCCGGACCGCGATCGCGGTTGTAGCCCGGATTGTCGATGTGTTGCACGTCGAGCGAGTAGAAGAGACCGCGCCACGCGTGCCAGTTGTAATAGGACTCGACGATGTTCTCGCGGCCGTAGTTCAGGTTGCCGTCACCCAGCAGAAACCCCAGACCGCCGAGGCGAAGATAATCCTGATGGTCGCGCTTGATGGCGTTCGAGACAACGACCAAGCCAATCTTATCGACGGGCCGGTGCCAACGGGCGCCGGAGTAGTCCGCGCCCAGTTCGACGGTCTGATCCACCTCGGTGTACGCGAACGACTCGTGCTGGCCCTCGTTCCATCCGAAACGGCCAAACACGCGCAGATTCTCCGTCAGCTCCTGGTCGGTGTTGTAGCCGAAGCCATACTTGAGTGCGCCGAAGTGCTCATGCAGTGTGATGGTCGGAACGGTGACACCATAGGTCGCTGTATCGGAGCCGCTGAGAAAGTCCCCTACAGCCTCACGGTAGGTTCCCATGTGCGCGCGGTTGGCGTAGAACAGCAGGCGCGTCACGCCCTTGCGGCTGCGGATCCAGCTCTGCCGCAGCTCGAACTCGCCATTCTGTCCATGCGCACGGCTGAAGGCCCAATCCATGTCGATGCCGTTGGCCACCGTGGGCATGGCGAACAGTCCATACCGGAGACTCCAGTTGCGTTCGTCGTACTCGGACATCGCACCGACGGTATAGCCGCGCGTGTCCGCGGCGTAATCCCACGCGCCGTTGTTGTCGACGGTCCAGTTCATGAACTGCAGGTGGCTGTCGGAACCGGGTCCGTTGATGTCGAAGAAATCGGGCAGCGTCATCTTGCCGATACGAAACTCCACACGGCGTTCCGGCACGTTCGGCGCAAGCCCGAAGGGCCCCGGATCCTGGCTCGTCGTCTTGTCGGTTAGGCCGACGACCTGGTGAATCTCGTAGCGTGCGAGGTAGGGCGTCGGGCCCAGATTCGGATTGCGCACAACGTCGAGGTTGGTGAAGCCCGCCAATCCAAGCGCCTCGCTCAAGCCGCGCCCGCCCGCACTTTCGAAATCGAGAATCAGGTCGGTGTTGTAACGGACCGAACGGACGGGCCGCACCGCAGTGAAGAGCGTTCCAACCATCGACGCCTTGTACTCTGCAGAGTTGCGGAAGCTGTTCGTCCCTTCATAAGGCGAGTGGAACGGAAGGCGGCCCTGAAAGATGATGTTGGCCTGCCCGGAGATCCAGTAGCGGCTCTCTTCTGGATGGGGAAACATCGCCACGACAGGCGATGCCTCGGCGTCGCCGGCCGGGTGACCGCCGGCAGCAGCAGCGTCTGCACTGGCCGCCTCTTCGTGCAAAGGAGCGCCGCTCATGGCAGTGTTCGTCTGCGCCAGCAGGAATTGTGGCTTGGGCGCAGCAGGCAGAAGGTCGGGACTCTGGGCCTCGCTGCTCGGCGCCGTCGCCGCGAGGACAGCTAGGCCCGCCAGCCCGCAGAACCAGGCGAGTTGTCGGTCAGCGAGCCGCATCGGAGAACCTTTCCTAAGTCCGCACCAAAAACAGAGTAAACAGGGTAGAATGGGAAGGGTCTGAAGCCATACCCCCACTGGGTATAAGATATACCCCCCATGGGTATTGTCAAGAGGTGATCTGCACATGTCGCATCACAACCGGGAGACCATCAAACTGCTGCAACGCGTCCGCAAACTGCGCGGCCAGCTCGATGCCGTTGAGAGGTCGCTCAACTCCGACGCCGACTGCGGTGACCAATTGATGCTTCTGGCGGCTGTGCGCGGCGGCGTGAACAGCCTGATGGCCGAGGTGCTGGAGACGCATATTCGTTTTCATCTGGTGGACGGAGCCAAGGAGCAGATAGCACCGGAGCTCGCCGAAGACCTGATCGACCTTGTCCGCGCCTATCTCAAATAGCTGCACGGCCGAACCAAGCCACCGGTTGATGGTAGCGGCTCAAGACGAGCTGAATTGTTAACGTTTGGTTGATCCGATGCAGCCGTCTGCCGCATCGTGCACGACCGTCAGAACAGGACGCGGACTTCGGCAATGAGGTTGTGGTTGTAGGTGTGAAAGCCGGAGGTCGCGATCTGCATCCCTGTCGCGAACACGGCAAAAGGATGCGTTGGCGTCCACGCCTTGCGGCGCAGCACGTAGAAGGCAGCGGGGGTCACAAAGTTCTGCATCTGGGCGTCATGCTCGCCGGCGAAGTAAAACGTCGCGTTGTTTTCGGCTTCGAGCCAGACATGCGGCGTGGCATGGAACTGCGCCGCCTCATTCCAGGCAATGGTCCGGCCCTGCACGGCGATCCTACCCGTAGGCAATGTCCCCGCAAGTCCTGAGACGAAACTCAGGTGCCCCATCGTGAACTCGCCGGCAACGGTCGGCGTGAAGGAATCGGTACGCCCGCCATTGGCATGGCTGCCGGTCGCAAAACAGTGGGCAACACTTGCCGCGAGATCGAAGTTACCGTGCTCGGCGTCTCCCGATGTGATGCGAATCTTGCCACTGAAGGATGTATCGCCGAAGCCGTCGGCAGCAGTGCCGTTGTGCTGGATGTAGGTAGGCGGCATCAGGTCGAATTCAAAGCGATTGAGAGCGATGATCCCCCCACCGCGTGCGTTGCCGTAGCTTGCCGTCTCGGTGCCAGCCGCCGTGTATTCATGCGCAAATGCAAAGCGGTAGTACTGGATCAGCCGCGGGTCCGGTGCCACCAGAGGCGTGACCATCGCTGGCTGAAACCTGGCCACATCGGCATTGTGGGCCCGAAACTGTTCGTAGAGAGAGGTCTGGGCCATAGCCGAAAGGCATCCTGCGGCGAGAGCGAAAGCAGCGAACGTGCGCACAGAGATCACGGGAGCTGGTCTGTTTCTAACAAGCGGCTTTCCGAGGATCAGTGATTCGCAGCACGGTCAGCGGGAAGGGAATCGGAGACAGCTCCGACCGATATACTGCGACCCATGCGATGTGTGTTGTTGGGGTTGTTATGCGCATCGGCCGGAGTGGTGTCTGCGGCGCAGCAGACTGGACCGTGGCAGATACAGGTTTCCGGCACAACGGCCGGCCTGCGCGGTATCCACGCGGTCAATGCAAAAGTCGCGTGGGCCAGCGGGTCCGATGGAACCGTGCTGAAGACAACCGACGGCGGGGTCCGCTGGACCAGGTGTGCGCCGCCTGATTCGACGTTGGACTTTCGTGGTGTGCAAGCTTTCGATGCGCAGACGGCGATCGTGATGGCCTCAGGGCCGGGGGCGAAGAGCGCCCTCTACAAGACCACCGACGGATGCAGTTCGTGGAGGCTTCTGTTCGCGAATCCCGACGCGCCCAACGGATTCTTTGACAGCTTCTGGTTCAACGGCTCGCACGGCATCGTGGTGGGCGACTCAGTCAACGGCAGATTCACCGTATTCCTCGCCGAGAAAGACGGCCGCAGCTGGAAGCGCGATCCGGACTCGGGGTTGGCCCTCGGCAAACGGGATCTGGCTGCCTTCGCGGCAAGCAACAGTGTGATCGCGATTGGCAATGGCCTCTACACCCGCGGGTTTGCGACCGGCGGCAAGAGCGGCTCATTCTTCTTCAGCCGGCCTTTCATGCCCAACGAAGAGAAAACCGGCCTGCTTGAAAAGGCGATGCGCAAGGAACCTCCCTGGAAGTCCAGCCAGATTCCAGTCGGCGCTGGATCCGACAGTTCCGGAACATTCGCCGTCGCCTACCGCTATCCGGTCACGATTGGCGTCTGCGCCGAATGCACCTTCAACGACAACTCGATCTTTGTGGCCGTGGGCGGCGACTACAAGAACCCCGGCGACTTGGCCAAGACCGCGGCATGGTCTTCCGATGGAGGAGAAAGCTGGGTTGCCGCGACAACTCCGCCGCACGGCTACCGCTCGGCGGTTGCGTGGTCCGATGCACAGAAAGCCTGGATCGCTGTGGGGACCAACGGCTCGGACATATCCCGCGACGACGGCAAAACCTGGCATCCCTTGGACGACGGCAACTGGAATGCTCTGTCCTTGCCGTTCGTTGTCGGTCCAAACGGAAGAATCGCGAAGCTCAATTCCGTTGAGCTCGCAAAACCCTGAGGGCGCAGCGCAGTCTGCCACACCCGCAGGTGGTTTCGGCCCCCTTTTGCAGAGAATCTGTCCGCCGAAGCACGCTAGAATAGTTGGAACCGGATGAATCAGGCCCTTCCAGCGGCAGCCACCGAGGCTTCCCGCCCCGAGCGGGAGCCGGACCTGCGAGCGCCGCTGGTTCATGTGCACAATCTCGAAAAGACCTACACCACCGCGCGCGGTGCTCTTACCCTCTTCCGTGGATTGGACTTAGAGGTCCTCCCGGGTGAGCTCGTGGCCATCGTCGGCCAGTCCGGGGCAGGCAAAAGTACCTTATTACACATCCTCGGTGCTCTTGATCGCGCGACCAAAGGAACGGTACACTGCGCCTCAACCAACGTGGCCAGTCTGACCCAACGGGAGGCAGCAGCCTTCCGCAATCGTGAGATTGGTTATGTGTGGCAGTTTCACTATTTGATGCCGGAGTTTACGGCCCTTGAAAACGTAGCCATGCCGCTCCTTGCACGCGGCCAGTCCCGGCGAGAAGCGCTGGCTGCCGCATCGAATTGGTTAAGAGAGGTTGATCTGGAAGATCGTGGCGACCATCGGCCCGGTGAGCTTTCCGGCGGCGAGCAACAGCGGGTGGCGCTGGCGCGAGCCCTGGTCGGGAGTCCGCGCGTGCTTTTGGCCGACGAACCTACAGGCGATCTCGACGAAACCACCGCGGGCCGCGTCTTCGATCTCTTGGAGCGCCTGCATACCACGCACGGGCTCACGTCCATCGTGGTCACCCACAACCTCGAACTGGCCGCGCGCTGTACGCGGACTCTGCGCCTGGAGAGCGGGCGCCTGCATCGTTTGGGGGAACCTTCCCAGGCTGGAGTTGCATAACAGAACTTGCACCGTTTGGGTGGTTTTCGAGTCTGAGAGGTAAGCGGTCAGTGAGGGAGAGCACAGCCCGAACAGACCGTCGAGGTCAGGATGGTAGTCTCCGGGGTACAACAGAACCGCTGGAGACGTTCGGATAGCAACAACCGTCCGGAACCATCCAAAAGAGCTGTTCGGAGCGTGTACGGGATTTTCTCTACAAACGCTGCCGGCGGCGAGTTAATAAGGGCGCGCGCGGGTTGGGCTGAAGCCGGATAAATGCACCGGACTGCTACTCCTAACCGGGACCCTGCTGTAAGGGAGAAAAAATGTTCGAACGCTATACGGAAAAGGCACGGCGCGTGATTTTCTTCGCGCGGTATGAGGCCAGCCAGTTCGGCTCGCCTTATATCGAGACTGAGCACCTGCTGCTTGGCCTTTTGCGCGAGGACAAGGCGTTAACCAACCGTTTCCTGCGCTCGCACGCTTCGGTCGAATCAATTCGCAAACAGATCGAAGCACACACTACCATTCGTGAAAAAGTTTCGACCAGCGTCGACCTGCCGCTCTCCAACGAGTGCAAGCGCGTGTTGGCGTATGCCGCTGAAGAAGCAGAGCGTCTCGGCCACAAGCACATCGGAACCGAGCACCTGCTCCTCGGCCTGCTGCGCGAAGAAAAGTGCTTCGCCTCCGAGATTCTGCAGGAGCGCGGCCTGAAGCTGGCGCAGATTCGCGACGAGTTGGCCCGCGTCACGCAGGAAAAGGCCCCGCAACAGCAGCGGCAACGTGAATCGAGCCTGCTGGCGGAATTCTCCCGCGACCTTACCCAGGCGGCCATGGACGCGCAACTCGATCCTCTCGTCGGCCGCGACGGTGAGCTCGAGCGAGTCGTCCAGATCCTCTGCCGCCGCACCAAGAACAACCCGGTCCTCATCGGCGAACCCGGCGTCGGCAAGACCGCCATCGTCGAAGGCCTCGCCCAG